>PAZE01000006.1 GCA_002716065.1 Crocinitomicaceae bacterium
CAATTAAAAACTGAAAGAAATTATAAAGAAGGAAAAAAGGATGGGTTATTTAAAGAGTGGTATGAGAATGGTCAATTAAGAATTGAAAGAAATTATAAAGAAGGAAAAAAGGATGGATTGTATAAAGAGTGGGATAAAAAAGGAAACTTAGTTAAAGAAGAAAATTATAAAGAAGGAAAAAAGGATGGATTTTATAAATTGTGGCATTCAAAAGGACAAATTTCACAAGAAATAAATTATAAAGATGGGAAATATGATGGAATGTATAAAAGGTGGTATCACAATGGACAAATTTTCCAAGAAATAAAATATGAATATGGAAAACGTAATGGATTAAGTAAGGAGTGGTATGAGAATGGACAATTAAAATCTGAAGAAAAATATAAAGAAGGGAAAAAGGATGGATTAGTTAAATACTGGTATGAGAATGGGCAGTTAAGGAAGGAATATTACATTAAAAATGGACTAATTAATTATTCGCAGATGGAAGTAGAGCAATCGTGGTATGAGAATGGACAATTAAGATTTGAACAAAATTATAAAGAAGGGAAAATGGATGGAACTTATAGATGGTGGTATGAGAATGGGCAATTACAATACGAAGGAAATTTTAAAGACGGAAAACTTGATGGAATTTATAGAAGGTGGTATGAGAATGGGCAATTAGAAGGTGAAGAAAATTATAAAGACGGAAAACTTGATGGAATTTATAGAAGGCGCAATGAGAATGGACAATTAACAAAAGAAATAAATTATAAAGATGGGAAATATGATGGAACATACAAATATTGGTATGAGAATGGACAATTAAAAACTGAAAGAAATTATAAAAACCATTATTTAGACGGGTTGTCTAAACAGTGGGATGAAAAAGGGAACTTAGTTAAAGAAGAAAATTGGAAAAATGGTGTAATTCAATAGCAAAGGAGTTCTACCCTAATTTGAAAATTAATTTGAGGTAAGAAGTTTTTATTTTGTAAATTACAGAAGGGGATAGTCCGTCATTTTTATTCCACAGTAACAGATTTAGCTAAATTTCTGGGTTGATCAACATTACATTCTCTCATTACCGCTATATGATAGCTTAAAAGCTGAAAAGGAATGGTAGCCAGTAGGGGAACCAATAAATCATCAGTAGATGGTATTTCAATTACATAATCTGCAATTTCTTTAACTTCTCGATCTCCTTTAGTAACAACTGCAATTACTTTACCTTTTCTTGCTTTTACTTCCTGAATGTTTGAAACAACTTTTTCATAGCTAGCATCTTTGGTAGCTATAACAAAAACAGGCATTTCTTCATCAATTAACGCAATTGGTCCGTGCTTCATTTCTGCTGCAGGATAGCCTTCAGCATGGATGTAAGAAATTTCCTTTAGCTTAAGTGCTCCCTCTAAGGCAACAGGAAAGTTGATTCCTCTTCCAAGATATAAAGCATTGGATGAGTCCTTGTAAATATTAGAAATTTCTTTTACCGATTTGTCAAGCTTAAGCGTACTTTCAACTTTTTCTGGAATAGATTCTAAATCAACAAGAAGGCGATTAAATCGTTGGGTACTAATCGTTCCTTTTTTCTTGCCAATCATAAGCGCCATAAGTGTAAGAACAGTAACTTGAGCAGTAAAAGCTTTGGTAGAGGCAACTCCTATTTCTGGTCCGGCATGTGTATAAGATCCACAATGAGATTCTCTTGAAATGGAGCTTCCAACAACATTACATATTCCCACAATAGTTGCTCCTTTTTCTTTAGCCAACTTAATGGCTGCAAGAGTATCAGCTGTTTCTCCAGATTGAGATATGGCAATAAGCACATCATCTTCATTAATTACAGGATTCCTGTATCTAAACTCTGAAGCATACTCAACCTCTACGGGGATCCTTGCCAGCTCTTCAAAAAGGTATTCTCCTACAAGACCAGCATGCCAAGAAGTTCCACAAGCAACAAAAATTAATCTTTTGGCATTTACTATTTTCTCCTCATAGTCTTTAATTCCACCTAACGAAACTAACCCTTTACTAGAGCGAATTCTTCCCCTCATACTATCGTGAATGGATTGAGGCTGCTCGTATATTTCTTTAAGCATAAAATGATCATAGCCACCTTTTTCTAAGGCCTCTAATTGCATTTCTAGTTCTTGTATATATGGAGTTTTTTCTTGATTTTCAATGGTTTTAATTTTCAACCCACTATCTAAGTTTAGCTGAGCTATTTCTCCATCTTCAAGGTAAACCACATTTTTAGTAAACTCTACCATTGGCGTTGCGTCAGAGGCTAAGAAAAACTCTCCATCTCCAATACCAACAACTAGTGGACTGCTTTTTCTTGCGGCAATTAGTTCATTTGGGTTTTCTTTATTGATTACTACAATAGCATATGCACCAATAACTTCACTTAGGGCAATTCTTACTGCCTCAAAAAGGGTTAATTTCCTTTTGCTGTTGGTATGAATTTCTTCAATTAAATGTATTAAGACTTCAGTATCTGTATCGCTATTAAATTGGTGCCCTCTTTGAATAAGCTCTTTTTTTAAAACAGAGTAATTTTCAATAATTCCATTATGGACTAGTGCAAATTTTTTGTGTCCAGATACATGAGGATGGGCATTTGCATCATTTGGTGGGCCATGTGTTGCCCAACGTGTGTGACCTATGCCAACCGAACCATTGGTGTCTTTTTTTCCGATGAAAGAGACTAAATCAGCAACCTTTCCTTTCTTTTTGTAAAGGTTTAAAGAGCTGTTATTTTGAAGGGCAACTCCAGCACTATCGTAACCTCTGTATTCTAATCTTTTTAGCCCTTTAATAATAATATCAAATGCTTTTTGGTGACCTATATAGGCTACAATTCCACACATTATCTAATAATTTGTATAAGTTAATACTAGCTTAGGTTGGTCTTTTTTTGATGTATTTGCGCCATTAAGAATAGCTCTGTTGGCAGATATCCCAGAACCAAGCGGAATAATTGAAATGGGGAGATTTTGTTTTTCTCCTGCAACTATCTCATTAATGTGACGTGTTATGTTAAATCGATATTGACTGTTTACTAAGTCAACAGCACCCCCGTGATCACTTTCAAAAAAATCGGACAGAAAAATGGTTTCCCCGTCATTATTTTTAGTAGATAAAATAAGAGTGGTTGGTGGAGTGTATGCGTCAAGTAAGTAAAATTGAAAAGGAAGCAGAAGTTCTGCTTTATTTATGATTACAGAAGTATCAGAAAGCTTATCCAAAAAAGGAAAATATATTTCTCCCTTACAACCTCCAAGCGGCTGAACATAAAAAAGCTCATCACCTAAAGTAGAGTCGCTAATTGTTGCATCTACTATTGTTGAAGAATAGTCAATTTCTGAGGAGTGAAACCTAGCACAATTCGCATTAAGGTTAAAATCAAAGGCAATTGTATCGTGATCTTGAGCTGGGCCAGAAGTATCTCTATAGAAAAGAGTAATTTTAGAATAATCACTTAATAAATCTATATAGTAAATAGCTCCTTCGTTTATGGATTGAGTAGGATTGTTCGTGGTAATTAATAGTCCTTTAAACCAATCTAAAAATTCATTTTCACCGTCATTTCCGTCTAACGTTGTTGTTCCAGATTCATTCATTATTGGAAGGGCAAAATCAGAAATGCTAAGAGGAATTCTAAGAATGGCTTCGTCAACTAGTTCACCTTCAACATATCCAGGAACTAATGGGTCAACACTTATGGTGTTTTGACCAACAGCTATTAAATCAGTAGGGATATAACTAGCAGAAGAATTAGTGTAATAGCTAGAGTCTACAAACAAGTCTTCATCTAATTGATATACTTCAAAAGTTTGAGTCCCAGCATTTCCATAATTTCCATCCATTGATAAGTATAAAACTACAGAGTCTACAACAATATCATCTAAGGAAGAAGCTCCGCTAGGTCTAAAATCGTATGAGCTCTCAAGTCTAATTTGAGTATAAATGGATGTTTTTAACAAACCAAATGAAGGGTCTACGTAAGAACCTAATAAATTAGGTCCAGAAAGCTCATCTGTTTTAAGGCTATCTCCGGTTGATGAATAAGTAATAAGTGTTGTCGTATCTGTTTGATTGGCAGAAAGAAGGTCTTGACTAGGTTGAACTTCAAGGCCAAAATCATTGTTTTTCTTACAAGAAAACAAAACTAGAACAACTACAACTAGAAAAGGCACCCAAAAGGCGCCTAATTGTTTTGCTATAAATCTATCGGATTCTTGATTATTCTGCAAGAACTCCATTCTCTGAGAGAACTTTGTCATAAAACTCCTGGTGTGCTTCAACTAAATTTTCTTCATCTTGGTACTCCAATGTTGGCTTACCACTACTTTCTATATAACTAAGGAGCTGAGAATTTATTGCTTGGTCTCCAATTCCAATTGTATCAGCAAATTGAACACCTAACATATTAACATTGTCAGAATCTGCGGAATTTTTTAACACTAAATCTTCAGTTGGAATTCCATCAAAGGCTATTTTTTCCAATATGGTATTGGACAGGTTTCCTTCAAATCCGTTTCCATAAACTGAAAACATTGTTTTAGCATTTACAAAATGCGGATCATCATTGTACATGTTTTTTAAATATAGTGGCATAAATGCAGCCATCCATCCATGACAATGAACAATATCTGGACTCCAACCCAGTTTTTTAACAGTTTCGGCTACACCTCTACAAAAGAATATAGCTCTTTCGTCATTGTCTTTTGCGAATTTCCCGTTTTCATCATCAAAAACACGCTTTCTTTTGAAAAACTCTTCATTATCAATAAAATATACTTGAATCCTAGCCTGAGGAATAGAAGCTACTTTAATAATTAATGGGTGATCTGTGTCGTCAACAATAAGATTCATTCCAGAAAGCCTAATTACTTCATGAAGCTGATGCCTTCTTTCGTTTACCACGCCAAATCTTGGCATGAAAATTCTTATTTCTTTATCTTTTTCATGTACACCTTGAGAGATTTTTCTAACTGTTTCAGCTAAATTAGATTCGCTGAGGAAAGGGGTAATTTCTTGGGTAACAAATAAAATTCTACTTTTTTCCATACGTTTGTTCCTCTTTTTAGAGTTAAGAGCCTACAAAATTAAGTTAAAAAATCTAATAATACTAATATTTAACTTAGTTTTGCAAATCCAATAATTGTCTATGAAATTGATTTACAACAACTTAGATGTTGTTAAATGGGTAAATGAAAATAAAGCAGCTAAAATTGGTTTTATTCCAACTATGGGGGCTTTGCATAAAGGACATTTGTCTTTAGTTGAAAAGGCAAAAAAATATGCCGATAAAATTGTGGTCAGTATTTTTGTAAATCCAACACAATTTGGTGATAGGAATGATTTTGTCAATTACCCTTGTACTACAAAGGAAGACTTAGCATTATTAGAAGAGCTGAATGTTGACATGGTTTTTCTGCCTTCTAGTGCTGAAGAGTTGTATTCCAATGAAAACTATCAACCTTTTTCATTACATTCAATTGATAGTGTCATGGAAGGAAGTTACAGAAAAGGTCACTTTGATGGAGTTGTAAGAGTAGTAAAGCTATTTTTAGATCTTATTCAGCCAGACTTTGCTTTTTTTGGTGAAAAAGATTATCAACAGCTTTTAATTATTAAGAAATTAATTGATAACATAGGGATTAAAACTAAAATAATTTCTTGTCAGACACTTAGAGAAAAAGATGGTCTAGCAATGAGTTCAAGAAATAGGAGGCTTTCTGCTTCAGAGAGGGCTTTGGCAGCAAACCTATATAAGGTTCTTTCCTTTTGTAAAGAAAAGTATTCACCTAATACTATTGCTGAAATGGAAAAAGTTTGTTTGCAAAAATTGGCTGAGTTTTCTAATCCTGATTACTTTGAGATTAGAAATGCTGAAGATTTATCCAAAAAAGGTAGCATCGACACAAAATGGAGGGCTTTTACAGCTACTAAACTCGGAGAAGTGCGTTTAATTGATAATATTGCACTGAATTAACAAGCTATAATTTTGAAAGAAAAAAGCATTAAGTTGTTAAAGATAATTTTACCAATTTCTATTGGTGTTTATTTAACATGGTATTTTATTTCTAATTCTTCAGAAACAGAAAAAGAACATTTTGTTTCAGCTTTTACAGAGGCCAATTATTTATGGATTCTAGTAGCCTTAGTAATTGCTTTTTTAAGTCATTTTAGCAGAGCCTACAGGTGGAAATACTTATTACATACCTTAGGTTTAAAGCCCAAGGTTAGTTTAATGTACCATAGTGTAATGATAGGTTACATTATAAATCTAACCATTCCACGATCTGGAGAAATTGCTAGAGCAGGATATTTTAGCAAGTATCAAAAAGTATCTGCTGACAAAATTTTTGGAACAATAGTAGTTGAGCGTGTTGTTGATTTACTAATGTTCTCATTGGTGATTTTTATTGCCTTATTTCTTCAGGCTGATCAACAACAGTTCAATACTATAACTCAAACTCAAGATGCTAGTTTTCCCAACTGGTTACTGCCTTTACTTATTGGATTAGGGTTGGTTTGTATTGTAGCTGTTTTTAGTATAAAAAAGCTAAGATTAAAGGCAATTAAATTTATAAAAGGAATTGTTGAAGGGTGCTTAACAATAGTCAAACTAAAACAAAAAGGGGCCTATCTTTTTCATACTTTTTTTATATGGATAGCTTATATAGCTATGTTTTGGATAACAGCTTTTGCACTTCCTCAAATGAGTGGGATTTCGGTTAATGCCATTTTTGCTTGTTTTGTTGCTGGAGCAATAGCCATAGGAGCAACTCCTGGTGGTATAGGGCTTTATCCAATAATGGTTGCTGCTGTGCTTACAGAGCTTTATGGTTATGAAGGTGAAATTGCTAAATCTTTCAGTATGTTGATGTGGGCTACACAAACAATATTTATTGTTTTGTTGGGGTTAGTTTCGCTATTTGCCATAACAAAACAGAAGAAAACGGAGCCCTAAAACTAGTCGATTAAATCAATTCCTAGCTCTTTTGTTTGAGAAGCATCCAATTCAGAAGGGGCGTCTATCATAACATCTCTTCCCTGGTTGTTTTTTGGAAAGGCAATAAAATCCCTAATATTATCCTTACCTCCAAATAAGCTACACAATCTATCAAAACCAAAAGCGATGCCCCCATGAGGCGGAGCCCCGTATTCGAAAGCATCAAGTAAAAAACCAAATTGTGCCCTAGCTTCTTCTTTAGTAAAACCAAGAAGGTCAAACATTTTTTCTTGAACAGGGCGGTTGTGTATTCGAATAGAGCCACCTCCAACCTCAACGCCATTAATGGCTAAATCATATGCATTTGCTCTAACCTTAAGAGGGTTTGTTGTAAGCAAATCTAGGTCTTCATTTTTTGGAGAAGTAAAGGGGTGGTGCATCGCGTGATAACTGCCAGTTTCTTCATCTTTTTCCAAAAGAGGAAAATCAACCACCCACAAGGGTTTGAAAACTTTTGGATCTCTAAGGCCTAATCTGCTTCCCATTAAAAGACGAAGTTCATTTAATTGTTTTTGAACAGTGCTTTTATCACCAGAAAGTAAAAGGATTAAATCACCAGGTTTTGAATTGCATTTTTCACTCCAATTAGATAAATCTTCTTGGTTAAAAAATTTGTCAACTGAAGATTTAAAGGATCCATCTTCATTGCATTTAACATAGACCAATCCTTTAGCACCTATTTGAGGTCTTTTTACCCAATTGGTTAATTCATCAAGTTTTTTTCTGGAATAATCGGCACAACCACTAACGTTGATTGCTGCTATGGTTTGAGCATTATCAAAAATGGCAAACCCCTTACCTTTAGCAACATCATCAAGGTAGTTTATTTTCATTTTAAAACGAATATCTGGTTTATCAGACCCATAATCATTAATAGCTTGATTATATGACATAACTGGAAATCGTTCATTAAAAGTAACTCCAAGAATTTTGTTAAAAAGGTGTTTAATTAAGCCTTCAAAGGTATCCAATACATCTTGTTGAGAAACAAAAGCCATTTCGCAGTCAATTTGAGTGAACTCTGGTTGTCTGTCAGCTCTTAAATCTTCATCTCTAAAGCACTTTACAATTTGAAAATACTTATCGTATCCGCTAACCATTAACAGTTGCTTAAAAGTTTGAGGAGATTGAGGAAGTGCATAAAATTGTTGTTTGTTCATTCTGCTAGGAACCACAAAATCTCTTGCCCCTTCTGGAGTTGATTTTATTAAATAAGGAGTTTCTATTTCTAAAAAATTGCAATCATGAAAATAAGTTCTAGTTTCTATGCTCATTTTACTTCTGAGCATTAAATTATCCTTTAAAGGGTTTCTTCTAAGATCTAAGAAACGGTACTTCATTCTTAATTCTTCTCCTCCATCAGTATCATCTTCAATAGTAAATGGTGGAGTTTTAGATTCATTAAGAACAGTCAAAGATTGTACTTCAATCTCAATTTCTCCGGTGTTTATTTTAAGATTTTTACTTGTTCTTTCTTTTACCACACCACTAATTTGGATAATCCATTCTCGATTAATTTTTCTGGCTTCAGCGCACAACGGTTCATTTATAGATTCGTTAAAAGCAAGTTGAGTAATTCCATATCGATCTCGCAAATCTATAAAGGTCATGCCTCCCAGATCTCTACTTTTTTGGACCCATCCACAAAGCATCACATTGCTTCCTACATCTTTTAATCTTAGGCTACCATTGTTGTGTGTTCTATACATAAAAATCACTTTTTAAAAAGTTTTCAAAAGTAGCATTAAATTGCATACTAATAGTTCATTTCTGTTCTAATTATTTTTTAGGTTTTAAAATTAAAAGGGCTTAAATGAAGCTCTGTTTTTTTTGATTAATTAATTAAAATTCAGTAAATTAACAAAGTGTTTCCTTAATATATAGTTCTTATGATTAAACATTGTCAATACCATTGCCCCAAGTGTCAAAAGTCACTTATGAAGGGTGATAAGGTGGAACTAAATTATAAAAGAGTAAGTGGTTCTGAAAAAGGAAGAATTCACTTATCTCCTGAACCAGGAAATTACGAATTTATAACATTTCCAAAAGTTACTTTTAATAAGGGTGAACGTGTAGTATTTATATGTTCTCATTGCGATTCAGATTTAAGTAGTGAAAAAAACAAGAAGTTTGCTGAGCTTAAAATGATGGTAAATGATTTTATTTTTTTTGAAGCACTTTTTTCAACTGTTCACGGAGATAAACGAACCTATATCATAACTCAAGATGAGGTTGATTCATATGGAGATGCCGATGGCGAAGTCCACGATGATTTTGAAAATTTCTCTTTTGATGCGGATGTAGTTTAAATTTAGTTTATCGCTCCAATTCTTCTAATGCCTTTTGAATGTCATTGTCTTCTTTAGAAGATAAATAATATCTTGATTCTTGACTAAAAAGATAGCTGGCAAAGTCATTTTTTAATCGATTTTTTATACGTTCAGAAGTAATTGGAGATAGTGTTTTAGGTGGCTTAATTTGATGATAAAGCTCAGCATATTCTATGAATTTAACTAAGGTTAAATCAGAAATAATAAAATTATCATCGTAATCTTTTATGGACTTATAGGCTAAGTTTTTTAGCTCAAAAAAATGATCAAAACTATAATCTCTAATGGCACTTGAGTAATAAATAGATGAAAAATATGTAGAAAATTCAGACGTGTCTATTGAAACAAATACATCCGGTGATATGCCCCCCCCACCATATACTGTTTTGCCTTTTGGGGTAATAAATTTTTGTTCACTTGTGAATTCGGAGGAATCAGCTGAATGCATTTGTCCACTTTCGTATCTTTCAAAAAGTTCATTGTTGTAGTTCTTTCCTTCACCATAAGGTTTTTGAATGCACCGACCTGTTGGTGAATAGTACCTAGAAACAGTTAGCCTTAACTCAGAATCGTCCCCTAGTTTTATTGGTTGCTGAACTAATCCTTTTCCAAATGTTCTCCTTCCAATTATACTTCCTCTGTCGTTATCTTGAATTGCTCCAGCAACAATTTCACTAGCAGAAGCAGAGCCGCTATTAACAAGAATGGCAAGCCCCCCTTTTTCAAAACTACCAGCTTTAGAAGCATAATGATTTTGTCTTTTTTGATGAAGACCTTGAGTATATACAATTAGTTTTTCAGTAGGTAAGAATTCATCAGCAACACTTATTGCTCCATGCAAATACCCCCCGCTATTGTTTCTTAAATCTAGAATAAGGTCTTCCATTCCGATTAAGCTTAGCTCTTTTAACGCAGCATGAAATTCAATAGGAGTTTTATCAGAGAAAGTGCTTAGTTTAATGTAGCCTATTTTATCTTTTATCAAAAATGCTGCGTCAATGGAAGGAAGAGGAATCATACCTCTTTTAATGGAATAGCTATTCGTTTTATTAGTTGAGATAGAGTAGGTTGTTAACTTTACACTTGACCCCACTTTCCCTTTAAGAAGTTTAAATACATCTTCATTTGTAATTCCAATATCTGTAATCAATTCATCGTTTACCTTAATTATTCTGTCTCCAGATTTTAGTCCTGCTAATTTTGAAGGTCCGCCAATGATAGCATTTGTTACCATAAGGGTGTCTCTAAGAATAATAAATCGAATACCAACACCGCCAAAATGGCCTTGAAGACTTTCATTGGCTAGCTGAGATTCTTTTGCGGGAATATAAACTGAGTGAGGGTCTAAATTTTCGAGCATCCCGGCAATTGACTGCTCAATTAAGACGGATTTATTTATTGAGTCAACATAGTTGTTTTCAATAAGGGTTAGTATTTGTTCAAATTTGTTGCTAAATCGGCTTTGAGGTTCTTTATTGTTAAAAACACCTATGATAAAAGC
Organism: Crocinitomicaceae bacterium; assembly: GCA_002716065.1. GTDB lineage: Bacteria > Bacteroidota > Bacteroidia > Flavobacteriales_D > Parvicellaceae. Next base: position 10,841 of record PAZE01000006.1, read on the forward strand.
CAGTGATGTAAACAGGCCAAGTAGTAATGGAAAAAAAACAGCGTTATTTTTATTCATCGTTTATAGATAGTTGACTAATTGAAATACCAGCCTTTTTCAAAAAACGAATTCCAGTATCATCTTTATAAGCGTCTATATATACAAGTCTCTTAATACCTGATTGATGAATAAGTTTAGCACACTCTCTGCATGGTGATAGGGTTAAGTATAATGTAGCCCCTTGACAACTGTTAGCACTACCTGCAACTTTTAGTATTGCGTTAGCTTCTGCATGAAGAACATACCACTTGGTATACCCTTCATCATCCTCACAGTTGTTGTCAAAACCAGTTGGTGTTCCATTATAACCATCAGAAATAATCATTCTGTCTTTAACAATAAGCGCTCCAACCTGTTTTCTTTTGCAATGAGAAAGCTTACCCCATTCTACAGCCATTTTTAAATAAGCCTTATCGTACTTTTCTTGTTTTTCTTTTTCGCTTAGTGAGTAGTTTGTTTTCAAAAAGTATAGTTAAAGATGAAATATGTACCGAAGGTGGGAATCGAACCCACACGCCCGAAGGCACACGAGTTTGAGTCGTGCGCGTCTACCAGTTCCGCCACTTCGGCATTTTATTGGCTCTTGGTGAGTTTGCGAAGTTAATCTTTGTTTTAATTCTAGCAAAATTAATATTGTTCAAGTTGAAAAATCAAGCGTTTATGGAAACAAAAATCTTGTATTTCAGGTATAAGTCTTATTTTTACATGTGTTGAAATCAATTTCTTTTCTTTTAAAAGTAGTTTTTGTTTGGATCACTTTATTTGGTTCTCTTCATACTTCTTGTGCTCAAAATGCCCTAATGAAGGAGCTTAATCTAGATGGGGAGATATATTACTTTAGAGGCGAAAAATTTTCAGGAATAGGCTTTTTAAAAAATTCCAAGGGTAAATTTATAGCAGAGTGTTCCTTTAAAAAAGGAAAAAGGCATGGCACAAGGATTTGCTATAATTCTAGAGGTAGGATACTTTCTAAAGATAAGTTTAAAAAAGGAAGAGGAAGATTTAAAACCTATTACCCAAATGGGCACATTAAAAATGAGGGCATTCTAAATAACAACACCAAGGAAGGATTGTGGAAATACTATGATCAAAGGGGTGGAATTAAGGCAAAAGAGTTTTGGAGTATCAATTCGGTTGGAACATTAATTTGGGAAAAATATTTTAACAAATTAGGGGTTATAGAAACCGAAATCATTTATGAAAATGGAAAAATAAAAGAAGAAAAATTTTACGATGAATCGGGAGAATTGTTTAAAACAAACACCTATTAATAGTTCTTGTTTTCAGTAATCAGCTTTATTTTTTTTTCAATCCGAAAAATAATCTACATTTGCAATCCATTTTTAGGTTATGTCGTCTCAGATAAAAATATTTTCTTGCTCTAAATCTAATTATTTAGCTGAAAAAATTGCTGAATCATATGGTCACCCCCTTGGTAAATGTGAAGTTCAGCAGTTTAGTGATGGAGAATTTCAAGTTTCCATTAAAGAAACAGTAAGAGGGTGTGAAGTGTTTTTAATTCAGTCTACACCTCCGCCAACAGATAATTTAATGGAACTGCTTCTTATGATTGATGCAGCGAAGAGAGCTTCAGCTAAAAGAATTATTGCGGTAATACCTTATTTTGGTTGGGCTAGACAAGACAGGAAAGATCAGCCTAGAGTAGCCATTGGCGCAAAGCTTATTGCTAATTTATTGCAAGCAGCAGGAGTTGATAGAGTAATGACAATGGATTTACACGCTGATCAAATTCAAGGTTTTTTTGAAGTTCCAGTTGATCATTTATTTGCCTCTACATTGTTTGCTCCTGAATTAAAGGAAATGAAGCTGGATAATTTGGTCATTGCTGCTCCTGATGCAGGAGGTTCTAAAAGAGCTAATGCCTATGCAAAGTATTTAAATGTTGATTTAGCGCTTTGCTATAAGCAAAGAAAAAAAGCCAATGAAATTGAAGACATGACAATAATTGGTGATGTTAGTGGCAAAGATGTTGTTATCGTTGATGATATGGTAGATACTGCAGGAACACTAACAAAGTCAGCAAAATTGTTTATAGATAATGGGGCAACATCTGTAAGAGCATTTTGTACACATGCTGTTCTTTCTGGGCCAGCTTACGAAAGAATAGAAAAAAGTTTATTAAAGGAATTAGTAGTTACTGATACTATTCCCCTTAAGAAGGAATCTTCTAAAATAAGGGTAATTACCGTTGCTGATATGTTTGGCGATGTAATGAGAAAGCACACTAGCTTCGAGTCTATCAGTGATCACTTTGTATTTGCAAATCAATAATATATAATAATAAATATCAATCATGAAAACACTATCATTGAGCGGTTCTTCTAGAGAGAACGTAGGGAAAAAAGGTGCTGCTGAGCTTAGAAGGCAAGAGAGAGTACCAGCTGTTTTATATGGTGGAGAAAAACAAGTTCATTTTTCACTGTCTTATAATGATGCAAAAAAATTAATTTTTACAGCAGACGTATATGTTGTAGAATTAGAAATTGAAGGAAAGAAAACTAAGGCAATTGTTCAGGAAGTTCAGTTACATCCTGTTACGGACCAACCTGTGCACATGGATTTCTTTGAAATTTCTGATTCTAAACCATTTAAAATTAAACTACCAGTTAGACTAGAAGGTTTTTCNAGNGGAGTTAGAAATGGTGGAAGATTAAGACAGAACTTTAGAAAATTACAAGTTTTTGGATTAGAAAAAGATATGCCAGAAGCAATTGTAATCGACATTACTCCAATTAGAATTGGTCAAAAAAGAAGAGTTTCTGATATAGCTGTTTCTGGATTGACTTTTTTAGACCCTAAAAATGCTGTAGTTGTTGGTGTTCAAACCGCAAGAGCTGCAGTAGAAGATGATGAAGAAGATGAAGAATTAGAAGAGGGAGCTGAAGGAGCAGAAGGAGCAACTGAAGGAGGAGCTGAAGGTGGTAGTGAAGAAGGAGCTTCTAAAGAATCATCAGAGGCTAAATCAGAATAATTAATTCTGATGAAATTTTTGATCGTAGGATTAGGAAATCCAGGATCTGAATATGTAAATACCCGACATAATATAGGGTTTAAGGTATTGGATGCATTGTCAGATGCATCCAATACTAGTTTTAAGATAGAGCGTCTTGGAGAAATAGCTCAGCTAAGAGTAAAAAACAAACAACTCATTTTGTTGAAACCGAATACTTTCATGAATCTAAGTGGAAAGGCGGTTAATTATTGGATGCAAAAAGAAAAAATCCCATTAGAAAGACTATTGGTTATTACTGACGACATAAGTCTTCCAACTGGCAAGCTAAGGTTAAAGGGTAAAGGTAGTGATGGGGGACACAATGGATTAAAAAGCATACAGCAAGTTTTATCAACCCCAAATTATTCTAGATTAAGATTTGGAATAGGTAATGACTTTTTCCCAGGTCAGCAAGTTGGTTATGTATTAGGGAAATGGGATAATCTTGAATTAGATGTTATTGATAAAAAGCTAGATTTAGCAATTAAATGTGTTGAGTCTTTTTGTCTTCAGGGACTTTCAAAAACCATGAACCTCTACAATAACAAATAGCAACTAAAGGTTTCTCCCGACTTTGGGTTTTCTACTTCTTCATCCATGTAAATTAAACTATTTCCTTCAATAAAAGCTTTTAGCATAGAAGAGTTTTGAAAGCTGCAGATTTCTGCTTTTTTTTCTTTTACAATAGCTTTTACAAATTCACCTCTTCCAGGTTTTTTTTTGTAATCAGAAAGTAACGTAATGGTTTCTTTTTTTAGAGGATAAATGCAACTAGTTGATAAGCTTAAATAACGAAGAACATAGATATAAAAACAAGTTAAAGCTGACCCAGGATTTCCAGGAAGTCCAAAAATTGCTTTATTGTTAAGTTTTCCAAAAAAAAGTGGTTTGCCAGGCTTTTGCTTTACCTTATAAAAAATGTTTTGAACATTAAGTTCCTTTAGCACACTATATACATGGTCATAATCACCAACTGAAATTCCTCCACTAACTAAAACAACGTCATTTTCTAAAATGGCTTTTTTTGCTGATTCTTTTGTAGCACTAAACGAATCTTCAGTTTTGTAGATGTTGATATGATGGTAGCCATATTTTTTTAAAACAGCTTCAAGAAGATAAGAATTGCTTTCGTAAATTTTTCCCGGGCTCCAATCATCGTTTAAGCCAATAAGTTCGTTACCAGTAATTAGAATGCCAATTTTAGGTTTTTTAATTACTTCAACTTTTGATATGCCAAGAGTTGCAAGAAAACCAATGCTTTCTGGTTTTAATTCAGCTCCTTTATTAAGAGCCAACTCTCTTTCCTTAATTTGTTCTCCTTTAAGTCGTATGTTAAGACCTTCTTTAATTTCTTTATTGAATTTGAGCGTTGAATCTTTTTCGATGCACCATTCTTGCTGAATAATTGAATTACATCCTTTTGGAGTTTCTGCTCCAGTGAAAATGCGCACTGCCTCGGCCTTTTTTAAATTAAATTCTGATNGATTCATTCCTGCCTGAATTTCACCTATGATGGTATAGGTTGAAATAGAGGAATCATGATGAATTGCATATCCATCCATTGCCGATTGATTGAAAGGAGGCATATTAATTGGAGAGAAAACATCCTTGGCAGTAGTATGTCCTAGGGCTGATTTTAAATCAAGTATTTCTGTTTCAGATGTTGATTTATTTTTTTCAATAAGTTCAATTGCTTTATTAATACCTATCATTCGTGTAATTTTTAACCACCAGCAAAAGGTGGAAGGAAAGAAACTTTATCGTTGTTTTTAAGCTTTGATAAGGGCGTAGCTAGAGAGTTATTAATGGCTATTTTTACCTGAATATCCTGTAGCTTTTGTGAACCTGAAAATAGTTTATTTTTAAGTTCATCAAGCGAACAGTTATCAGCTTCTATTGAAATAGTTTCAGTATTTTTATTCAATAGTTCAGCTATTTCTCCATAAAATTCAAGATGGATTTGCATTAAATTTTTCGATTTGATCAGTTGAATTAAAATTAATAAAATACTTTTCATCAAAACCAGAGCAATCTAGGTTTTGTACACGGCAGTAATTTTTTAGGTTGGCTATTTTATAATCTTGCTTGTCTATCATTGCTTTTATTTTTGGCAGAATTCTTTTATGGTAGAATCCTGGAAAAGGATGAAGCCCATTGTTTTCTAAAAAAATAACATCTTTATGTTTGTGGTGCTCAACAATGAAATTGGTTAAATCAATTGATGTAAATGGTGAATCACAACTAACAATAATGTTGTTGATGGTTGAAGAGGCAAAGAGACCCGCTTCAATGCCCCCCAAAGGACCAATTGATGTATGATTATCGGCAACCCGAATTTTTTTAAATTGGTCGTAATTTTTGTTGTTAGATACAATAATAGTTTCCTGAAATTTTGAAGCTAGGTTATCAATAACATGTTGAATCATTGGTTTGCCCTTAAAAGAAAGTAATCCCTTGTCTGTTCCCATTCGACTACTCTTCCCCCCAGCCAATATTATTAAACTAAAACTCATTATTAAAGAGTAAGCTAATAATTATTTTTCCATAAATAGTCCGTGAAGTTCAGCATCAATGTTTGAAATGATTTTCCCAAGATCTTCTTGTTTTTCATTAAAGGAGTTGTTGTCAATATCTATCACTAATAAATTACCTCTATCGTAAGTAGATATCCAGGCTTCATAACGTTCGTTAAGTCTTTTAAGATAGTCTAGGCGAATACTTTCTTCATACTCTCTTCCNCTTTTTTGGATGTTTTGAACAAGCTTAGGAACACTTGCTCTTAAATAGATGAGTAAATCTGGAGCAGAAATAAATGATTCAAGAAGGTTAAAAAGGCTAAAGTAATTTTCAAAATCTCGGGAAGTCATTAAGCCCATTGAATGAAGATTAGGAGCAAAAATATAAGCATCTTCATAAATAGTTCTATCCTGAATAACAGTTTTAGAATTTTGTCTTATATCTTGAATCTGGGTAAACCTACTGTTTAGATAATAGATTTGAAGATTAAATGACCAACGTTGCATCTCATCATAAAAATCCAATAAATAAGGGTTTTCATCTACATCTTCAAAATGAGTTTCCCAGCCATAATGTTTGGCAAGTAAAGTGGTTAGTGTTGTTTTTCCAGCCCCAATATTTCCAGCTACTGCTATGTGCATAATGATGAAATTTAATGAAATTCTAAAGTAGAAAAAAACATCTAAGGAACCTCAATTTTGTTAATAACTTTCCGTTAAAATTTAGCCGCTAAGCGTAACTAAAAAGCTATTCTGAAGATAACAGATCAAAGGTTTTTCCATCTAAATTTAACCCAATGAAAAACGATTTAAAAGGAGAAATCTTTATATAATTTTTTGGAGCTATATAGTTCGTTATTTCATGATTAATGCTATTGTAAGAGACAAAAGCATTTTTACTATTGATAAAAATATGCTCTTCGTTAACTTGAATGTCTTCAGTGTTGGTAATATTTAAAGAGTGGATATAGCTACAGTATACATCAAATATTAAAACGCCATCATTTTTAGTGCTCATGTATAGTCGACCATTTTTTTCCAAAATTTTTATGGGCATTAAGCTGTCTTTGCCTAGTAAAACTGCTAGGTTCCCAGATTGTTGAACAATTCCAAGTTTCGTGTTTACTTTAATTAATTGCTTGAAGTCCAATTCATAAATCCAAACACCATTATCTAAGTTACTGTTGGCTATAGTGAGGGTGTTGTAAAGACCAAGCTGATCTAGATTTAAACAATAATTACTTTGTTCAGAAAGGGTGTTGTCTAAAACAACTATTTTGGATTGCTGTCGATAAAAAACAAGTGGCCTTAATGAGTTTTGCACGTCAAGTTTAGTAATATTTCCATAGGTCATGTTACTGTATCTGTATTGTAATAAGCCCTTTTGGGTTAGCTTAATTATTTCATTGTTAGTTACACAATAAATATTTCCGATTTGATCTACTTCAAAAAAGTTAACGGGTTTTTCTAAAGAGAATGAAGAAGAAACGGTAAGGTTAATTTCTTGAGCATAGCTGGAAATAAAACCAATTAAAAAGTAAGTTAAATTAAATAGTAGGGTTCGAATCAAGATAGTTGGATTATAGCATCTAGTATTTTTCTGTCGTTTGATAGCCTTGGTACTTTGTGTTGTCCTCCTAATTTACCATTATTTTTAAACCATTCATAGAAAGTGTTTTTTTTCATTGATCGTACTATAGGCATAGACATGTTTAAATTTCCGCTTCTTTTTGCTTGGTAATCAGAATTAAGTTCTTGAAGCTTTTTATCTAGAATATGCTTAAAACTTTCAATGTTCTTTGGAGGCGCTTTAAATTCGATTAGCCATTCATGAGTCCCTTGATTGCCATCTTGCATAAATACAGGTCCGGCAGTATAGTCTGCAATAGTAGAGTTGGTTTTTTTGCACGCATATGTAATAGCGCTTTCTGCATTTTCAATAACTAACTCTTCGCCAAAAGCATTGATGAAATTTTTTGTTCTACCTGTTATTTTAAATCGGAATGGATTTAATGAAGTAAACTTAATGGTGTCCCCAATAAAGTAACGCCATAACCCGCTATTTGTTGTTATAACTAAAGCATAGCTTTTGTTAAGTTCAACCTGATCAAGAGTCAGCGTTTTAGGTTGCTTGTTGTTAATGTCTTTTATGGGTACAAATTCAAAAAACACCCCATAATCAAGCATCATTAGCATGCTATCAGATGATTTTTCATCTTGAATCCCAAAAAACCCTTCACTTGCATTGTAGGTTTGAACATAATTCATGTTCGGAAAATTTAAGACCTTATTAAACTGTGATTTATAAGGTTTAAAGCTTACACCACCATGCATGTATAGTTCCAGATTTGGCCATATATCTGCAATGGTTTTTCCATTTGAATTTTGTAGTATTTTATTTAATAAAACCAGTGTCCAAGAAGGAACTCCAGCTAGNATGTGAACATCTTCATCTACCGTTGTATTTGCCATAGCAACGATTTTTTTCTCCCAATTTTCTAAAAGTGTGATTTCTTTTTTTGGTGTTCTTCTCCATTCACACCACCATGGTAGATTTTCAACAATTATTGCCGATAAATCTCCAAAATAGGCATCTTTATTAATGTAGTTTAAGTTAGAGCTTCCACCAATTATAAGGTGCTTACCTTTGAATAGTTTTGTTTTTGGGTGATTTTTGTAATACAATGCCAATAAATCTTTACCCCCTTTATAGTGACAATTTTCTATAGCCTCTTTGCTGACAGGAATATATTTGCTTTTACCTGTAGATGTTCCAGATGATTTTGCAAACCATTTTATTTCAGATGGCCAAACTAAATTTTGTTGCCCTTTTTTTATTTTTTGAATTGTAGGTTCAATGTCTTCATAATGAGAAATGGGGNCCCTGTTTTTATAATCGTTAATTGACTTTATAGAGCTAAAATTGTGTTTTAGCCCAATTTCGGTATTGCTGGCGTATTTTAGTAATTTAAAAAGTGTTTCTTCTTGGACCTCAAATGGGTACTTTATAAATAAGTCAATTTGATGTAGTCTTTTCTTAATGTACCAAGAAAAGATGGGGTTAAAGGGATTTTGGATCTTCTTAGCCATNAACTAAAAGAAATAATCCTGATAAAATGATTTTACCCAAAAAGAACCAGGCCAAAAATTATAATTAAAGCAATTGAAACATAGATGTAACCAATTATACCTGTATTACCATGAAAATTTCTATCCGACATTTTAACTTGTTTTTTACAAAAGTAAAGATAAATTTTTAGAAATTTTAGACGATCACCTACTTATAGATTTTTTAATTACAACACTCTCCCATTGACCAACTTGTTATTCCATTTATAGAAGCGTGGCAAGAGTTGGAATAGGTGTTTCCATCGCAACCGCAAACTGGATTATATTCTTCTGTACACACCCCATTTGTGTCAACTTGAGCTGCATCGAAACATGGATTAGCAGAAATTATTTTCCCACAATCTTCATTCTTAGTACAACTTAATAATCCCCAAAGGATAACTACGTAAATTAAATAGACTCGCATGTTTTTAAAAATTACGGTTGTAGAGAGTAACGCTGAGTTAATTCAATTATTTTATAATTAGCTCAAATGGAAGCCTAGCCTGTATTCTATCTGCACTTTTGTAATTGTTTAAGAAGTCTAATTGAGCTTTAATTTGGTTGTAAACTTTTGTTTGATTTGTTTGAATTGTAGCTTCATTTTCATCAAGAAGTTCAATTATAGCCATAAATTCATCTTCTTTATAACTTGGAAGAGAAAGAGTTTTAATTTCTTCTTTTTCAATTCCAGCTTTTTCAGCAGCATAGAAAATTGCATCATCAATCCCACCTAGTTCATCTACTAAACCTAATCTTATGGCATCAGTCCCAGACCAAACTCTTCCTTGTCCTATGGCGTCAACATCTTCAACTTTAAGCCCATCTCTTCCGTCAGCAACTTTTGTAATAAAATCATTGTAAATAATATCTACTTCATTTTGAATGATTGATTTTTCTTTTTCGGATAATCCTTTTGTTAGAGACAATACCGAATGATTGTTGGTTTGCGCTCTGTCAAAAGTGATTCCAAGTTTGTCTTCCATCATAGGTCCAACATTAGGAATCATCCCAAATACACCAATTGATCCAGTGATGGTGTTAGGTTGAGCAAAAATCCAATCAGCGGCACAAGATATATAGTAACCCCCAGAAGCAGCAACATCCCCCATTGATACGATTACTGGTTTAGCTTCTTTGGCTAAAATTATCTCACGCCAAATAACATCTGATGCTAATGCACTTCCACCAGGAGAATTTACTCTTAGAACAATAGCTTTAACGTCACTATTTAATCGAGCTTCTTTAACTGCTCCAGCAATTTTTTCAGAACCAATTTGATTTCTTTCGCCATTGCCACTAACAATTTCACCTACCGCATTAACTATCGCAATATTTCCTGACTTTCCTAGCTCTCCAAAATCCAGTTTCTTTAGTTTCGATTTAGAGCTACAGTATTTGCTAAATGACACAAGGTTTAGCTCGTCATCATCAGGAGTTTCAGTTTTAGATTTTAAAAAGTCATGTAATTCATCTTCATAAACAAGACGGTCTACTAACTTATATTCAACAGAAGATGGGGCGTTTCTCACAAATATAGAATCCGCAATTTCATTCATTTGCTCAATTGAAATATTTCGAGAAGATTTAATGTTAGTAAGCATATTGTCCCAAAGTGAGTTTAGATAGGTCATGACTTGTTCTCTATTTTCTTCACTCATTTGTTTGTAGATAAAAGGTTCAACAGCACTTTTAAACTTATTGTTTGAACCTCGAATAATTTGCATGTCAATTCCAAGTTTGTCAATAGCGCCTTTAAAAAACATTAATTCGACTCCTAGTCCTCTGAAGTCTAGCATTCCTGTAGGGTATAAAAACACTTCGTCCGAAATAGACGACAGGTAATAAGAACTTTGACTATATGTTTCTGAATAGGAATAAATGAATTTTCCAGATTTTTCTTTGAATTCAAGTAATGAGTTTCGAATTTCTTCGATAGATGCCATACCTGCAGATAGATCATCTACATTAAGAAGAATTCCTTTTATATTAGGGTCATTAATAGCTTCTTTAAGGCCAAGCTTTAGTTCATTTAAACCAAATTGTTTGGAGAGGAGCCCTGGTGAGTTGGGGTTGAAGTCTGCATAGGAAACTTCAGATATTGGGTTATCTAATTTCAAATGAAGAATAGCATTTTCGTCAACTTTAAAAGGTTTGCTGTCAAAGCTAGAGGCTATTCCAATAACAATACTTATAAAAAATAGGAACAAGGTAATTCCAATTACTAGGGTCGATAATGATGACGCCCAAAAGGTTCTCCAGAATGGTTTCATAGTTGTGTTTTTTTCAAAAGTATAGATTATTTGAAAGGGATATTATAGAACTTACATGGGTGGTTATAATTGGTGATAAATGTTATATTTTAAATTACAACATCTTTATTAGGGAATCTAATTAATGCATTAATTTTACCAAATGAAGATTCAGGCAGTCCTTTTATTGGGAAGTAATTGTAGTAAAAAGGAGCAATTTATTGTTTTAGCTTTGGAAGAGATTTCAAAAAAATTTCAGCTTGTAAAAAAATCAGCTATTTATAGCTCTCCATCATGGGGATATTCTTCAGAAAATGAATTTATAAATATTGGGCTTGTTGTTGAGTGTGCTAGTTCTGCAGAAACGCTTTTGAATGAATTGCTTTTAATTGAAAAATCTTTAGGAAGAACAAGAACTAAATTTCAGGGTTATCAAGATCGTTGCATTGACATTGATATTATATTGTTTGGCGATCAATTAATTCAAAAAGATAATCTCATTATTCCTCATCCTAGGATGCACAAAAGAAGGTTTTGCTTGGTCCCTTTAAATGAAATAATTCCAAATTATTTTGTTCCAGGGTTGAACAAAACTATAAATCAATTACTTTCAATGTGTGAAGATGATTCTAATGTAATATGTCTGAATTAAAATATAAATACATAGCTATTGAAGGAAATATTGGGGCTGGAAAAACTACGTTAGCCAAGTTTCTTTCCACCAATTTAAAAGGTTCTCTTTTATTGGAGGAGTTTGAAGACAATCAATTTCTCAAAGCTTTTTATCAGGGAGAGGATTTCGCTATTCATTCAGAACTACAATTTATACTAGACAGGAGTCGTCAGTTGGCGGAGTTTTTTTCAAAAAAACACGCTTTAATTTTTTCAGATTATGTTCCTCAAAAAAGTCTAATTTTTTCAAAGATTAACCTTACCAAGACCCAATTTGAGGTGGTTGATACGTTAACTAAGATATTGTATCGTCCATTTAAATCTCCTGACTTAATTCTTTTTATTGAAAGAGATGTAGAGGATTTGATTGAGAATATTTACAAAAGGGGCAGATCCTTCGAGCAGCAGATAAATGAAAAATACATTACGTCTATTATGGATGGATATGAAAACTGGATTAAGCAGTTAAATCAACCTGTTTTAAGAATAAGAGCCAATCAAATTGACATGACTAAGCCTGAGCAGTTAATCAATTCTTTTTATTCAATTCTAAGTGAAAAATATTTACAAAACGAAGTAAAAATCAACCTTAGTGAGTTGATGAAAGTTGGTTGATTAAAGTTAATATTATTTGAAAGTACTGGTCCTAATATTTACATATAGTTGAAAAACGTTTTTATAAGTAAAAAATAGTACTTATACTTGCACGAAATTTTAAAATTGAAACTTATTAATTTTTTATAATGAAAAAGATAGTATTAAAAGGTGGTTTTTTAATGATGGTTTTATCAGTTGTTTCTTTTCTTAACAGCTGTACAACAATTAAAGAGCTTGAGTATAATGTTACTGAAAACCCGCTTCAGATGCATGCAGATGATGTAACATTACAGATTAACGGCAAATTTGTTGAAAAAGGATTAAATGCCAAAGCTATTGCTGAGGTAACTCCTTTATTCATTTGTAATGATGGAACAGAGATTGCTTTTTCAACTGAAATTTTTCAAGGTCCTAAAGCTGCCGGAAATGGAAAGGTTGTTCCTAAAGAAGGAACATCTTTTTCTTATGAAAGCACTATTCCATATCAGAAGTGTATGGAAGAAGGAGTGGTTAAAGTAAGAATTGTAACCAAAAAAGGAAGCAAAGAAGAAGAGCTACCGTTAACTGAAAAAATTGCTGACGGTACTGTTATAACACCTTACTTAATTCAATTGGATGACAAAGTTGTTATGGCAACAGATGATTTTCAGAGAATTACATCTCATCAAACAGGTGCTGTAATCAACTTTAATAAAGGGAAGTTTAATGTTAAGTCAAGTGAGCTTAAGGATCAAGATGTAGTCGATTTAATGGATTTTGTTTTAGATGCTACTACAAATATAAGAAGAGAGATGAAGTCAATGAGTGTTCAGTCTTATGCTTCTCCTGAAGGTGAGATTGACAAAAATGAAAACTTAGCTAAAGATAGAGCTGAAAGTGCAAAAGCTGCCGTTGTAAAAAGGATGAAGAAAATGAAATATGAGGCTGGTCAAGCGGATGCTTTCTATTCTTTAGATCCTAAAGGTGAAGATTGGTCTGGATTTAAGGCAGAAGTTGAAAAAACATCTCATGAAGATAAAGAATTGATTTTGAGAGTTCTTCAAATGACTACAGACTTAAATAAAAGAGAACAAGAAATAAGAAATATGGCTAAAACATATACTTTTCTTGAAAAAGAAGTTCTTCCTCAGCTAAGAAGATCACAATTGACGTTATCTTATGATAAGGTTGGGTTTAGTGATGATGAGTTAAAGGAACTTTCAAAAACTAATCCTGATACACTTAATGTTGAAGAGCTATTGTTTACAGCTACACTATACAATGATTTATCTGAACAGTTAAGAGTATACAAAGAGGCTCAGAGATTATTCCCAAATGATTGGAGGACTTCTAACAATGTTGGATATGTTCAATATCTTCAAGGAGATTTAGAAGCTGCTGGTACAAATTTTGAAAAGGCAGGAGAATCTAGTGAAAATGCAACCGTTAAAAATAACATTGGTGCTGTCGCTCATATGAAAGGTGATTTAGAAAGAGCTATGGAGTTATTTACTGCGGCAGGATCTTCTGATGAAACAAACTACAACATGGGGCTTTTAAATATACAACAAGGCCTTTATGATGATGCAGTTACAAACATGGGTAAATACAACACTTTTAATTCAGCTCTTGCTAATTTATTAGCTGGAGATGCTGACGGTGCTTCTCAAGCTATCGATCAAAGCGCATCTAGTGATGAAGCAATGGCATATTACTTAAAAGCTATTGTTGGTGCAAGAACCAATAATTCAGAAATGCTTTTAGATAACCTTAAAACGGCATTTGAAAAAGATGGTGATTTAAAAGCTAAAGCTAAAAGAGATAGAGAGTTTATTCAGTTTTTTGAGAATGCTGATTTCCTAGCGATTTTCTAATTTATTAAAATTATTTTTTAATAGAATTAAGGGAGTAAGTATTTGCTCCCTTTTTTTTGTGCCTTATTCTTTAAGTACAGGCGGGTCTATTGATTTTTTGATAACCATTGTATTTGGAAAAATATCTTTAATCTTATTTTGAAACGTAAGGGCGTCATTTTTATCAAAATATCTACCTACAAATAAATAGGTGTTTGGAGCAATGTATTCATCAAAAATAGGTTCATCAGGAAATGCTTTAATGAACTTTAGTTTAGAGTCTTTAATAATATTGTTTTGTTGGCTTACTTCAATTTGAACAGTATAACCATTTATCTTTTTCTCCTCACTTAGGGTGTTTTCAATAAGTTCTATTCGGCTATCTTTATTTATTTCTGCATTACCTAATGGTGAATTATAATTTAATTTTCTAATGTTGGTGTCAACCTGTATACTAGAAATATTATCGTTTAAAGAGTCTTTTTTTTGAGGATAAGTTGTCCAGGAATTCTGACAAAATCCAGCAGTTAAAGAAAGAGCTAAAAAAGCGGTTGAATAAAATTTGTTCATAATCAAAATTAGACATATACAAGCTAATTTTATGCCAATTAGCCATAATTTTTTGTTTACATTAAGTAATTGGTGTTTTGTATTGAAATTTATTTAGAAGCATTCTAAATTAAGACAAAACAAAGACAATTGTGTCAACAAATTATGTATATAAGAAATTCAGGTGTTACATTTGTTCCTGTTAAAAAAACACCAAGCTATCTACAAAAACATGAAGATTAAAAACAATTGGTTTAGAAAGGGTATCTATTTTAGCCTTTCATTTTTGTTGTTCATTTTCATTAGTTCTGTTGTTTTTGCTCAAGATGGCAAGAAACTTTTTAAAGCCAATTGTGCCTCTTGTCACAACCCTATTAAAAATGCTACTGGTCCAAAACTTCAAGGAGTTAAAGAAAAATTGATAAATGCTGGAGAGGGTGATTTGTTGTATGAATGGGTAAAAAACCCAGCCGGTCTTTATGGAAGTGGAAAATCTCAACAAGCTAAGGCTATATGGAATTACTCTCCAACGGCAATGACTGCCCAAGGTCATTTATCTAATGAAGAAATAGATGCTATTTTTGCTTATGTTGATGCCTATACAGCTCCAACACTACCAACTGGTGGTGATGTTGCTGTGGTTTCAAGTTCTAAAGAGGAAAGCTCAAGTGCTATATGGTGGGTAATTGCTGGTTTATTGCTGATTATTATTGTTACAGTTGGTGGCATTAGACGTCAGCTTTCTTATGCATTAGCGGAAAAAGAAGGATCCCCCAAAGACCCCAACATTTCAACTGGTATGCTTATTCAATCTTGGATGGTTAGAAATTGGTTTGTTTTTGTTCTTTTATTGGTTACCGTGTTAATTACGTCTGGAGTTGAATTGGGAAATAGAGCCTATAAAATAGGTGTTTTTGATGACTATCAACCTTCACAAACAATTGCCTACTCTCACAAATTGCATGCTGGTCAGATGGATATAGATTGTAAATATTGTCATCATTCTGCAGTGAAATCCAAACATGCTGGTATTCCTTCTTTAAATGTTTGTATGAATTGTCATAAAGTTGTCCACGAAGGTACGGTCTCTGGTACGGAAGAAATTGCAAAGATTCATGAGCACGTTGGTTATAATGTTTCCAAGCAAGATTACAATAAAGACAGTGATGGAAATCGAATTGAAAAACCTATGGTTTGGAATAAAGCTCATAATTTACCCGATCATGTTTTCTTTTCTCATCAGCAGCACGTTCATGAAAATACGGGGAACATAGATTGTAGACAATGTCATGGCCCTGTTGAAACCTATACTTTGGGTAGGGTGGCTTCTACAGAAGAAATTAATGCTTACGCTGAAACTGATGAAGGATCTGAGAAAGGAATAGTTCAACTCACTAAGCCAATTTTAACAATGGGATGGTGTATTGAGTGTCATAATAAAAAGGAAATTGATTTAACAAGCACAGGATATTATGAAGAAATTCACAATAGGTTGAAAAACAGCCCTGATGCTATGAGTAGAATTTTAAAAGATAAAAAGGTTACGGTAAAAGAATTAGGTGGTTGGGAATGTGCTAAATGTCATTATTAAAGAATTCTGATTAGACTATGAGTGTAAAGAAAACATATTGGAAAGGCATTTCAGAGAAACATCAAACTCCGGAATTTGTCAATGCTAGTTCTAAAGAATTTCAAGACGATTTACCTGTTGATGAATTTATTGGGGATGAGGGATTAGATCAATTTAAAACAGGAAGAAGAGATTTTTTAAAGTTCATGGGCTTCAGTATTGCTGCCGCAACTTTAGCGTCATGTGAAGCCCCTGTTATTAAGTCTATTCCTTATGTTAATAAGCCTGAAGAAGTTACACCAGGTGTTGCCAATTGGTACACAACTTCTTTTTATGATGGATTTGACTTTGCTAATGTTTTAATTAAAACTAGGGAAGGTAGGCCAATTTGGCTCAAAGGTCTTAAGGGTGGTTTCACCAAAGGAGGTATGACATCTAGAATAGCTGCCTCAATTTTAAATTTATACAATGGAGCTAGACTTAACGGTCCCCTGAATAACAATGAAGAATCTTCTTGGGATAAGGTAGATTCTTCTATTTCAAAAAAACTAACTGATATTTCTAATAATGGTGGTTCAATTAGAATACTTTCCAAGTCTATTGTTTCTCCATCTACTCAAAAAGTCATTGATTCTTTTGGTAATTCTTTTGGTGAAAATGTTCAGCATGTGCAGTATGATTCGGTTTCTTACTTTGGAATTAGAATTGCCAATAAAGAATGTTTTGGTCAGCCAATTCTACCCAGCTACCATTTTAACAAGGCTAAAACTATAGTAAGCATTAATGCAGATTTTATTACCAACTGGATTGTTCCTACCAAGTATAGTGTTGACTATGGAAGCACAAGGAAACCTGAAAATGATTGGATGTCTAGGCATTATCAATTTGAATCTGTTCTTTCGCTGACCGGTTCTAATGCAGATTACAGAGGACAGATAAAGCCATCACAAGAAGGCGAAACTGCTCTAGCTTTGCTTAATGAATTAAAAGGTAAAGCTCATGATTCTTCTTTAAATGAAAAGACATTAAAGCTCATTCAAAAAGCAGCAAAAGATTTAAAAGCTAATATGGGTAGCTCACTTGTTGTTTCTGGTTCAAACAACAAGGATACTCAGGTTTTGGTTAACGCCATTAATGATTATTTAGGTAATTATGGACATACCATTGATCTAGCAACACCTTTGCATCTTTTCAATGGTGATGATGCAAAAGTTGAACAGTTGGTAAATGATGTTATTGCTGGTAAAGTTGATGCTCTTTTAGTTTATGGTGCTAACCCCGTTTACTCACTTCCTAATGGGAAAGCTTTTGGAGAGGCGCTTTCTAAACTTAAATTATCTGTTTCCTTTTCAGAATATGCTGATGAAACCGCTTCGAAATGTTCTTATGTTTGTCCGGATCATAATTATTTAGAGTCATGGAACGATTTTATTCCAGTAGCTGGGCATTATTCATTACAGCAACCTATGATTCGTCCTCTGTTTAACACAAGACAAGCACAAGAATCTTTAATGGTATGGTCTGGTAGTGCATTAAGAGATGACAAAGAAAGTGTTTCTTATAACAATTTGATTAAACAGCAGGTTGCTTCTTACGGATTGGATTGGAATTGGTCTGTTCATGATGGATTTAAGGCAGTTTCATTTGACTCTCCAATTGTAAATTCATTTTCTGGAGATATTGTCAATGCCTCTAACTCGGTTAAAAAAAGAGCATTATCTACAGGTCAGTGGGAGTTTACAGCATACTCTAATGAGCTTGGAAATGGTCAGTATGCTTCTAACGCTTGGCTTCAAGAATTGCCTGATGCTGTGACTAAAGTTGTCTGGGATAATTACATTACTATGGCTCCTTCGGATTGCTATAAGTTTTTTGGTATAAACACTGATAACCCTAAAGCTGCTTGGGATGGAATTCATTTGGCTCAAGAAGAACCTGCTTTTGTTGCATCTGTTAAAGTGAATGATGCTAATTTAAAACTTCCTGTATACCCATTGCCTGGTCAAGCGGCTGGCACCATAGGAATTCCTTTTGGATATGGTAGAGGTGAAAACCAAGAAAATATTGGTAGGTCAGCTTATCAAGTAGGTGAAGATGGAGAATACCTGCTTGAAGATGGTAAAAAAGTTCCAATAGGTGCAAATGTATTCAAATTATCTTCATTTAATAATGGAGAGTTGGTTTACTCTGGTGTAGCTGAGCTTTCACTTCTAGAGGAGAAATACCCACTTGCTTGTACGCAAACCCATCATACTATAATGGGTAGAGAGTCTATTGTTAAGGAGACTACTTTAGATTTCTTTTCTGATCCGCATACCAAAAAAGAAGATTACAATCCTCCACACGTTTTACATAGTCATGCTGAAGGTGGTCACTCTGAGGTTAAAGCAACAGAATATTCTCTTTGGGACGAACATCCTGTAGAACATGTTGGTCACAGGTGGGGAATGTCTATAGATCTTTCCTCTTGTAATGGTTGTGGTGTGTGTATAATAGCTTGTCATACTGAAAACAATGTCCCAGTTGTTGGAAAAGATGAGGTTAGAAGATCTAGAGATATGCACTGGCTAAGAATGGATAGGTATTTTTCTTCCATTGAAGATGATAATAGAAATGATTGGGAAGCTGACAGAACAAAAGGAGACTTTAGCTATGCTAATCTTGAGATTCCCGAAGAAAATCCTTCAGTGTTATTTATGCCTATGCTTTGTCAGCATTGTAATCACGCTCCTTGTGAAACAGTTTGTCCTGTTGCTGCAACCACTCATAGTAATGAAGGATTAAACATGATGACCTATAATAGGTGTATTGGGACAAGATATTGTGGAAATAATTGCCCATATAAAGTAAGAAGATTTAACTGGTTTAATTATAGAGATTATAGGAAATTTAAGCACATTAATCAAGCACAAGATGAAATGGCACGATTGGTTCTTAATCCAGATGTAGTAGTTAGATCAAGAGGAGTAATGGAGAAATGTAGTTTCTGTGTTCAAGGTATTCAAGAAGCTAAGTTAAGAGCAAAGAAAGAGGGAAGGCCATTAGTTGATTCTGACGTAATTTGTGCTTGTGGTGATGCGTGTCCTAATGATTGTATTTCATTTGGAGACTGGAATGATAAGGATTCTTCTGTAAGAAAAGATTCAGAATCAGATAGAGCTTATCAAGCATTAGAAGAAGTAGGTGTTAAACCAAATATATGGTATCAATTAAAAGTAAGAAATATTGATCAGGAACAATTAGTTGCTAGTAACCAAGTTCACGATGAACACGAATAGTAATTTGATGATAAAAAGAGTATAATGCATAAAGAAGCAGACATAAGAAAACCGTTAATCTTAGGCGACAAAACCTACAGGCAGATTACGGATGATATCATCAGACCAATTGAAAGTAAGGCTCATAGAACATGGTACATTCTTATCATTACTGCTGCTATTTTAGCGCTTTGGGGTGTAGGTTGTATTTTATACTTATTGGGTACTGGTATTGGTACTTGGGGTTTAAATAAAACAGTAGAATGGGCTTGGGATATTACTAATTTTGTTTGGTGGGTTGGAATTGG
The DNA here is from genome assembly GCA_002716065.1 of Crocinitomicaceae bacterium. Classification (GTDB taxonomy): domain Bacteria; phylum Bacteroidota; class Bacteroidia; order Flavobacteriales_D; family Parvicellaceae. The sequence continues at coordinate 30,554 of PAZE01000006.1, forward strand.
TCATGCTGGAACTTTAATATCGGCTGTATTATTACTTTTTAGACAAAAGTGGAGATTTGCAATTAATAGAGCTGCTGAAGCAATGACCATATTTGCCGTTATGATGGCAGGTCTTTTTCCATTGATTCATATGGGTAGGCTGTGGTGTGGTTATTGGGTTTTCCCTCTCCCTAATCAGTTTGGTTCAATGTGGGTAAATTTTAATTCTCCTTTATTATGGGATGTTTTTGCTATTTCAACTTATTTTTCAGTATCACTTGTTTTTTGGTACATAGGTTTAATTCCAGATTTTGCAACTATACGAGACAGAGTTACTAAACCTCTTGCTAAGAGGGTGTATAGAGTATTAAGTTTTGGTTGGACAGGAAACGCAAAGGCTTGGAACCGTTTTGAATTGGTTTCCTTAGTTCTAGCAGGACTTGCAACCCCTCTTGTGTTTTCTGTACACTCAATAGTATCATTTGACTTTGCTACATCGGTAATTCCTGGTTGGCACACCACCATATTCCCTCCTTATTTTGTTTCTGGTGCAGTATTTTCAGGATTTGCCATGGTTCAAACTCTGATGTTAATTCTTAGAAAAGCTTATAAATTAGAAGAGTATTTACATGTTAAGCACATTGAATACATGAACATTGTAATTATTGTAACTGGATCTATTGTTGGGGTAGCCTATATAACCGAGTTGTTTGTTTCTTGGTATTCTGGTGTGGAATATGAATCTTATGCTTTTTTAAATAGAGCCACAGGACCTTACTGGTGGTCTTACTGGAGTATGATGACTTGTAATGTTATTTCTCCACAATTGTTTTGGTTTAAAAAATTAAGAACTAGCTTAATTTTTTCCTTTTTCATGTCTATAATTATTAATATCGGTATGTGGTTTGAGCGTTTTGTAATTATTGTAACATCAATTCATAGAGATTATGTCCCTTCCTCATGGTCTTATTTTCATCCTACCTGGGTGGATATTGGTGTATATACTGGAACTATTGGAATATTCTTTGTTTTGTATTTGCTGTTTTCAAGATATTTTCCTGTATTGCCTATTGCTGAATTAAAAACCATTTTAAAGAGCTCTGGAAAAAATTACAAGGAAAATTATGGTCATGGTAAAGACTATTGGGATAGTCATGCAGGACATTAATGACATAAAGAAACTATGGAAGATAAAGTAATATATGCAATGTACGATGATGATGACATCTTGAAAGAGGGTGCAAAGTCGTTGGTTGCTCAAGGTGTACATATTACAGATGTCTATTCTCCTATGCCAATTCATGGAATAGATCCTATTATCGGTGTACAGCACACTAGACTTGGTATTGCTGCATTTTTATATGGGTTAACAGGAACCATGTTGGCCGCAATTGGAATTAGGTATTTTATGATTATTGACTGGCCTATGAATATTGGTGGTAAACCAAGTTTTTCTCTTATAGAAAATATTCCGGCATTTATTCCAATTTTCTTTGAGTTTACAGTTTTATGTGCAGCTCATGGAATGGCAATAACTTATCTACTAAGGAACAAAACTTTACCTGGAATGCCGCCTAGGAATCCAGATCCTAGAACTACTGACGATATGTTTGTTATTGAAATAAGCGCTTCAGATAATTCTAAACATACTTTAAAGGAAATTGCTAAAATGGTTAAAAAGACTGGTGTAATTGAAATGGAAGAAAAGGTGATAAAATAAATGGTAATAATGAATTTTTTACATAACTATAAATTTATTCTTTTCAGTGGGCTTATTCTATTGATTGTCTCATGTGTTAAACATCCTGATAGTCCTGGCTATGAGTACGTTCCTGACATGTATAGATCTCAGGCAATTGAGGCTTATGTAGATTATGGTTTAGTTGGTGATGTTGAACATGAAGAATTAAAGTCTACTATGTCTGCTAGGGTTCCCGTTGAAGGCACCATCCCTTACAATGAAGACAGACAAATGGCAGAGATAAATATGCCTTTTGAATATGGAGAAGGCGAAGAAGAAAGAATAAGAGCTTCTAAGGAAGTAAAAATTCCTAATTTTTACATTTCAGATTCTCTTGTGGCAGAAAATAATTCTAATGAAGGGAAAAAGTTATATGCAGTTTTTTGTGCTCATTGCCATGGAGATAAAGGTGAAGGTGACGGAAAAGTGGTTGCTGTTTCTGGAGAGCTAATTGTTCCTCCATCTTATGAATCTTTAAAAGATAGAACAATTGGATCAGTGTTTCATACCATAACTCATGGTAAAAATGCGATGGGGCCCCACGGATCTCAATTAAATAAAGATGAAAGGTGGAAGGTTGCTTTATATGTTAGAACACTCCAAAATGGAGGAGATTTATTGTTGAGTGAAATTAATAATATAGATTCATCAACTGATGAGTTAAATGGTAATTAATAAGTTGAAAGAAAGTAAATAAGAGATGGATTATCAAGTTTCAGACAAGGCAAAGAAAGTTACCTTAGGATGTTCCGTTATAGGGTTGATAATGGTTATTGTTGGATTTTTTCAGCAAAAAGATTACATCTATGCAGAATATGTTGATGAGCACGCTTTGTCTATATATTATAATGGAGATGCATCTGAAGAAATGCAAGATGAGCTTAAAAATCAGATAAACTCATTGATGCATTCTAAGGGATATGAGATTACATTTCACGATGCTTCTCATGGTGGACATCATGATGATCATGCTGAACATGCTGAGGGGAATGAAGAATCTCATGGAGATTCTCATTCAAGTAACTCTGAACATGTAGAAGGCCATGAAAGTTCAACTGATCATGATGATTATTTAGAACATGCTGAGGGGAATGAATATTCTCATTCAAGTGACTCTGAACATATAAATGAGCATGAAAGTTCAACTAATCATGATAATCATTTAGATCATGCAGAAGATCATGCAGAATCTCATGGAGATTCTCATTCAAGTAACTCTGAACATGTAGAAAGCCATGAAAGTTCAACTGATCATGATAATCATTTAGAACATGCTGAGGGGAATGAAGATTCTCATGCTGATCATTCTGAAGATCATGGTCATCACGGCCCAACATTTCAATGGGACGCTCATATTCATGCAATACATAGCGATCATGATGGGGCCCACTCAGTTGGTCATCACAATAATGTTTCTCAAGAGCTCGTAAGCATGATCGAATCTGGAGAGGTTTCTTTTTTTGACACCCATTTTAGAAGATTCTGGTCCAACTTATTGGTTAACGGCTTCTTTTTCTTTGGAATATGTTTAGGGGCAATATTTTACTTAGCATTGCATTATGCTACTGAATCAGGATGGGGTGTTGTTTTGCTAAGAATTATGGAAGGAATTATGTCTGCTATGCCTATAGGTATAATAGTTTTATCTGTTGTTTTTATTGCTGGTTCTTTAGGATTACACCACATTTACCCATGGATGGATCCAGAAATTATGGATCCTAATAGCAGTCATTTTGATAAAATTATATGGGGTAAAAAAGCATACTTAAATCAACCATTTTTTTACATAAGAGTTGTAGCTTATTTTGCTACGTTTTACATATTTATGAGGTGGTTTAAAAAGAAATCTAGACAGGAAGATAAAGAAGGTGGAACAAAAACACATTTTACAATGTACCGAAGAGCGGCCCTTTTTCTAGTATTTTTCGCTGTTTTTTCCTCCACAATGGCTTGGGATTTCTTAATGTCAATTGACACGCATTGGTTTAGTACTTTATATGGTTGGTATGTTTTCTCTGGAATGTGGTTAAGTGGAATGGTTATGGTTATGATGGTTACTCTTTATCTTCGTAAGAACGGATACCTTCCATATGTTAAAGAGAGTCATATTCATGATGTTGGCAAGTGGATGTTTGCATTAAGTTTCCTATGGAGTTATTTATGGTTTTCTCAATTTATGTTAATATGGTATGCTAATATTCCTGAGGAAGCTCAATATTTTGTCAGTAGAATAGAAGATTATAATTTTATTTTCTTTGGCACATTCTTTATTAATTTCTTTTTCCCAATGGTGTTTTTAATGTCTGCAGACACAAAAAGATCTGCTGGATATTTAATTGTTATTGGTTTAATTATCTTTTTTGGACACTGGTTAGATGTATTTAATATGGTTATGCCAGGGACTTTATTTGACCAATGGAATTTTGGTTTGCTAGAAATAGGAATGTTTATGTTGTTTTTAGGTATATTTGTCAATTTTGTACTTAAAGCATTAACACAGGCTCCTCTTCTTCAGAAAAATCATCCGTTTTTACAAGAGAGTAAGCACCATGAATTTTAACAAAAGGAATAGTCATTCTAATGGAAAATAAATTTATAATTGTTGTAGTCGTTGCCCTTTTTATTGTTGCACTAATGCAACTTATGAAAGTATACGATATTGCCTCAATGATTAAAGGCAATAAGTTTGAGGAGAGGGTAACAAGGGGTGAGAATGCATTTAATGCCAATATGCTTATTGTTTTCATGATTGCTTATTTTGGTTTTATTATTTGGTTAATACTTAAATTTGGCATGAATGGTGGTCTTTTTGATGCTGCTTCTGTTCATGGAGAAAAAATAGATTCTTTATTACTTTTTAACTGGTGGGTTATTTTGCCCGTATTTTTTCTTACCAATGCAATACTTTTTATTTTTTCTTGGAAATACTCTTATAAAAAGGAAAGAAAGCACTATACTTTCCTCATGACAACCGATTAGAGTTGGTTTGGACAATTGTTCCTGCAATAGCTCTTGCTGCTATTGTAATTTATGGTTTAAAAACTTGGAATGATATTATGTTTAATAACGATGAAGATGCAAAAGTTGTTGAGGTTTATGCTTTTCAATTTGGTTGGTGGACTCGTTATTCAGGTGATGACAATACGCTTGGGAAAGCTGATTATAAGCTAATTACAGCAACTAATCCTTTAGGTGTGATAACGGATAAAAATATTAAAGATTCGTATGCTTTTTTAGATGGTGAAGTAGATAAAATTAGTACGATTTTAGAAGATTCTAAAAATGACAATGGAGAATATTTTATTCCAAGCTCTCAAGTAGACTCTTTGGTTGAAAAAATGGAGCGATATAAGAGACAAAAGTATAGAATTCAATCGGGAATTGATAAAGGACATTTAAACGATTCGATATACAAAGCTGCAAATGATGATGTGTTGGTTCAGGAGCTTCACTTGGTAAAGGATCAGCCATATGCAATGAAATTTAGATCTAAAGATGTTATCCATTGTCCATGGATTCCTCACATGAGAATGCAGATGAATGCCGTTCCAGGAATGGAAACAGGTTTTAATTTTACGCCAACCGTTTCTACTGTTGAAATGCGTTCAAAGCCCGAAGTAATAGAGCATTATAAAAATATTAATAAAATACATAATGAAAGGTTAAACAGGCTTGGAGAACAAGAAGAAAAAGTTGAATTTAACTATATATTAATGTGTAACAAAATTTGTGGAGCAGCACACTCAAACATGAAAATGGACGTGTATGTAGAAACTGCAGAAGAGTTTAATACTTGGATTTCTGAGAAGAAAACCATTGCTCAGAAAGCTTCACAATAATAAATTAAGTAAAAAAGTAATATTATGGCACACGATGCACATGATCATCATCATAAGGAAAGCTTTATAACTAAATACATATTTTCTCAAGATCACAAAATGATTGGAAAGCAGTACCTAATTACTGCAATGATAATGGGTGGTCTAGGTATAGCCTTGTCTGCATTTTTTAGATTGAAATTAGGTTGGCCAGATGCTAAATTTCCCATCTTAGAGGCAGTTCTTGGAGCAGATGCTGCTCCGGACGGGTTGCTTGATAGTAACTGGTATTTAGGTTTAGTAACTTTACATGGAACAATAATGGTTTTCTTTGTACTCACAGGTGGTCTTTCTGGTACATTCTCAAACCTATTAATCCCACTTCAAGTTGGAGCAAGAGATATGGCTTCAGGTCTATTAAACATGATTGCTTATTGGTTGTTTTTTCTTTCTAGTTTACTTATGGCTGCATCCTTATTTGTAGAGACAGGACCTGCGATGGCTGGTTGGACCATCTATCCTCCACTTAGTGTTTTAGAAGAGTTACAACCCGGATCTGGTATGGGAATGACATTATGGTTGCTTTCAATGACTGTCTTTATTGCTTCGTCTTTAATTGGGGGTATTAATTATATTGTTACCATAATTAACTTAAGAACAAAAGGGATGACAATGACACGTTTGCCTTTAACAATATGGGCGTTTTTTGTTACTGCTATTCTTGGTGTACTTTCCTTCCCTGTTTTGCTTTCTTGTGCAGTTTTATTGTTAATGGATAGAGGTTTTGGAACTAGCTTTTATATGAGTGATATAGTTACTTCTTCTGGGGCTTTAGATGCTACAGGAGGAAGTCCAATTTTATATGAACATTTGTTTTGGTTTTTAGGACATCCAGAAGTTTATATTATTCTTCTGCCTGCTCTTGGAATGACCTCAGAAATTATTTCTACAATGAGTAGAAAACCAATTTTCGGTTACCGTGCAATGATTGGTTCAATTTTAGCAATCGGATTTTTATCGTTTATTGTTTGGGGACATCATATGTTTATGACGGGAATGAATCCATTTTTAGGAGGGGTATTTACTTTTACAACTCTGCTAATTGCTATTCCTTCTGCAGTTAAAGTTTTTAATTTTATAACAACAATTTGGAGAGGTAACGTAATTATGTCTCCAGCTATGTTATTTTCTATTGGAGCAGTATCAACCTTTATTTCTGGAGGTATTACAGGAATTATATTAGCTGATTCAGCATTAGATATTTCTCAGCACGATACATATTTTGTGGTGGGGCATTTTCATATTGTAATGGGAATGACTGCTATCTTAGCAATGTTTGCTGGTGTATACCATTGGTTCCCTAAATTATATGGAAAAATGATGAATAAACGAATGGGTATGATTCATTTTTGGATAACAATTGTCTGTGGTTATGGTGTATTTATACCAATGCACTTTTTAGGAGAGGGAGGGATGCCAAGAAGGTATTATGAGTATACTAATTTTGCCATGTTTGATCACTTCTTAGATCTAAATGTATTAATATCCATATTTGCAACTGTTGGTGTAATTGCTCAAATTATTTTCTTTTTTAACTATTTTTATAGTGTATACAGAGGGCCAAAGGCATCTCAGAATCCATGGAATTCCAATTCTCTAGAGTGGACAACACCTGTAGAACATGTTCATGGAAATTGGTATGGTGAAATACCTACTGTTTATAGATGGCCTTACGATTATAGTAAGCCTGGAAAAGATCAAGACTTTGTTCCACAAAACATTCCTCTTGAAGAAAATGAAGAAGAACATTAGCGATATTTTTCAAAAGATGTATTCAAGTCCGTATATTTTAATTGTGCGGACTTTTTTTTTGCTTCTTTTTTCAATTGGATTAGCCGGTAATGCGAATACTCAAATTATTGATTCAATTTCTTTGTCAATTAAAGAAAAGCCAACATTTTTTATAAAATTAGATGCTAGAGGATCTTTTATTTCCAATAGACACGTTCGTTTGAGTGGAATTAAAGGAGGTCTAAATTATAAGGATAAATTAAAATTGGGATTAGGTTATAATTGGCTGAAATCTAATTACAGCCCATTATACAATGGAGATTATGTAGATTTAAAAAGTTCTAATTTTTCTGCTTTTATAGACTACGTTTTTCATAAAAAACAAATTATTGAGCTTAATGCTAACCTTCAACTAGGCTTAGGAAACATCTATTACCAGTTAGACGGGAAACGATTAGCTCATTCCTTTGCTTTATTTTATGAACAGTCTATAGCTGCAGAATATCGAATTATTAATTATTTTGGAGTTGGATTAGGAGTTGGTTATCGTTTTGTTGCTTTTAATAAAAATACTATTGATGAAAACTTATCATCACCAGTTTATATTGCAAGATTTAAGTTGTATTTTGGTGAAATCTACAAGGCGTTAAATAGAAAATAAGTATTACTTTCTTATGATTGAAGAGTACGATTTAAGAAATAATGAAAACGAGGGTTCTGATAAGGAACTTGAGCAGGTTCTAAGGCCGCAACTTTTTGAGGATTTTTCTGGTCAAGAAAATATTATAGATAACCTTAAAATTTTTGTTGAGGCTGCAAAGCTAAGAGAAGAATCTTTAGACCACGTCTTACTGCATGGCCCTCCAGGGCTTGGAAAAACAACTTTAGCACACATTATTGCTAACGAATTAAAAGTAGGATTTAAAATCACTTCTGGCCCAGTGTTGGATAAGCCAGGAGATTTAGCGGGCTTGTTAACCAACTTACAAAGTGGTGATGTGTTGTTTATTGATGAAATTCATCGATTAAGCCCAGTTATTGAGGAGTATTTATACTCTGCCATGGAAGATTATAAAATTGACATTGTTATTGATACTGGTCCAAATGCAAGAACAGTTCAAATTGAGCTTAATCCATTTACATTAATTGGTGCAACAACAAGAAGTGGAATGTTGACCGCTCCTTTAAGAGCAAGATTTGGTATTAGCTCAAGGTTACAATACTATGACGCTTCTATTTTAAAAACTATTGTTGATAGGTCTGCAGGTATATTATCTATTCCAATCAAACCTTTAGCAGCTACAGAAATTGCTAGAAGAAGTAGAGGAACACCAAGAATAGCCAATGCATTGTTAAGACGAGTAAGAGATTATGCTCAAGTTAAAGGTGATGGAGTAATAGATTCGAAAATTACTGAACTGGCTTTAACAGCGCTAAATGTTGATAAAAGTGGATTGGATGAAATGGATAATAAAATTTTACTTTCTATAATTAAAAAATACAATGGAGGCCCCGTTGGATTAACGACAATCGCTACAGTTGTTGGAGAACAACCAGGAACATTGGAAGAAGTATACGAGCCTTTTTTAGTTCAAGAAGGCTATATTGTTCGAACTCCAAGAGGAAGAAAAGTAACACAACTTGCTTATCAACATTTTAACATAACTTCCAACCCTTCTCAAGGAGAAATATTTTGATGAATAAACATTTTATCACACAAAAAATTAAGCAAAAAGCTTTTGAGCTTGGGTTTTCATTTGTTGGTATTTCAAAAGCAGAGTTTTTGGAAAAAGAAGCAAGGAATCTAGAGAAATGGTTAAATAACAATCACCATGGAAAAATGGCTTACATGGAGAATTATTTTGATAAAAGGACTGACCCTAGATTATTGGTAGATGATGCTAAATCGGTGATCACTGTACTATGTAATTATTATACCAAGAAAAAACAGGAAGATAGAAAAGCTCCAAAAATTTCAAAGTATGCTTTTGGTAAGGATTACCACCTTGTAATAAGAGAAAAATTAAACCAATTACATACTTTTATAATTGAAGAGGTGGGGGAAGTTAACGCAAGAGGCTTTGTGGATTCAGCTCCTGTGATGGATAAAGCTTGGGCTGAAAGAAGTGGATTAGGCTGGATAGGAAAAAATGCCAACCTAATAAATAAAGAATCGGGCTCTTATTTTTTTATTGGGGAGCTAATAATAGATTTAGAATTAGAGACAGATGGACCAATAGAGGATTATTGTGGAACATGTACAAGATGTATAGACGCTTGCCCTACTGATGCAATTATCCAACCCTACGTTGTTGACGGTTCCAAATGTATCTCGTACTTAACTATTGAGCTGAAAGATGAAATACTCCCTAAAGAATTTTCAGGAAAAATGCAAAATTGGATGTTTGGGTGTGATGTTTGTCAGCAGGTTTGTCCTTGGAATAAATTTTCTCTACAGCACAATGAACCTAGCTTTGAGCCCAACTTAAAACTCCTTAAACTAACTAAGAAACAATGGAACGAGTTGTCTAAAGAAACCTTTAATGAACTGTTTAAAAAGTCAGCCGTTAAGCGAACCAAATTTGATGGACTTAAACGAAATATTAAGTTTTTAAATATTTAATTTGTTAGCAGGTGCTTTCAAAAACCTCAACAATTAATTCTTTGTAGATAATAAATGAAGACAAGCACCAAATTTTCAATTTTTCAACATCATCATTTTGTAGCCAGCTGATACTTTTTTTTAATTCTTTGTGGAATAAATTTCTGTCAAAACTTACTTTCAACAGAATTTGTTTACTGAATTCAAGCATAGAATTTTTATTAATTATAAAATTATAATCGCGTTCTGAAGTATATGTAATATACGATATACACCAGCAGAATTAACCATGGTTTTAAATTTTAAAAAACAATTAGATGTTAATTATCTTGGTTAGAACACGTTTAGTTCTGTTTATTGGAACATAAAATCTACTAATTTTATTTTATGAAAACTTTAAAATTAATACTATGTTTTTCTCTAGCTATTGTTTTCAGTGCGTGTGAGGATAAACCTTTAGAGACTATATATTCAGATATAGATGGTCAGGAGTATTATAAAGACATGTCTTCTGAAATGAACGTAAGAAAAGCTACTAGGTTAATTTTAGAAAATAAACAGGAGCAAGTTCCAAATGATATTATTTTGTCTATTGCAGATAGTTTGATTACTGATAATAAAAAATGGAAAATAATGTATTTTGACGCTTTTTCACAAGTAATTTACCGACTCAACGATCGAGAAAGAGCTATTGTTAGCCCTGCTTTATTTGCTTTTTTTATAAGAAACCCAATTGAATATAAATCAAAAATTGACCAACTTTCCCATAATAAGTCTGATATTTTGTTAGAAATAATTTCGAATCAAGTTTCAGAATCATTAGTAGATGATCAAATAACAATTAATAGCATTATCAATCTGACTTTTAGCTATTGCAAGGATTGTACACAGCAGGAGCTAGACTTTATAGTATCTTATGTCCAGCTAGCAGAAAAGTTAATAGTAGAATAAATTATTTGCTTTTAAGGTGTATTAAGGGTATAATCATCTCTTCCATAGAGATTCCACCATGCTGAAAAGTATTTTTAAAATAATTTACATAGTAGTTGTAATTATTTGGATAGACAAAAAACTTAGCTTCTTTAGCAAATAAATAGGTTGAGCTTACGTTCATTCTTGGAAGGTAGACCTCTTCAGGATTTCGAATTGCTAGAACATCTTTATCGTTATAATTAAGGTTTTTACCTTGTTTGTATCTGAGATTTGAATTGGTGTTTCTGTCTCCAACAACCTTGCTGGGTTCGTTAACTTTTATGGTTCCATGATCAGTAGTAATAATAACCTCACAATTGTTGTCGGCAATTAACTTAAAAAGATCAAATAAAGCAGAATGTTCAAACCAGCTTAACGTAAGGGATCGATAAGCAGACTCATCATCAGCTAATTCTCTTATTACCTCCATATCTGTTCTGGCGTGTGAAAGCATGTCAACAAAGTTGTAGACTACTACATTAAATTGATTGGTTAGAAGATTGCTAAAGTTAGAGACTAATTTTTTACCATTTTCAAGGTTGGTGATTTTGTTGTAAGATGATTTGCAGCTAATGTTATTTCTTGAAAGATTATCGTTTAGAAAGTCCTGTTCAAATTTATTTTTAGAGCCCTGATCATCTTCATTTTTCCATTTTGAAGGAAATTTCTTTTGAATTTCTAATGGAAGTAAGCCTGCAAATAATGCATTTCTTGCATATTGTGTAGCTGTTGGTAAAATGCTGTAGTATAAAAACTCTTCTTGAGTGGTAAAATTTTCCATTAAAAGCGGCTTTATTATTTGCCATTGATCGTATCTTAAATTGTCAATTACAATTAAAAAAGTGGTTTCCTTATTTATTTTAGGAAACACCTTTTCTTTTAATAGGTTGTGAGACATTAAAGGCCCCTCGTTATTAAACCAATCAACGTAGTTATTTGCAACATATTTAGAAAACAATTGATTGGCTTCATTTTTTTGCATTTGGAGGACCTCTAACATGCTTTGATCTGTTTTATCAAACTGTAATTCCCAATAAACCAATCTCTTGTATATTTCTATCCAACCATCATAATCCAAATTGTCTTGAAGGTCCATGGAGAGCTCTCTAAATTTCTGCTGATAGCTGGAGGTCGTTTTTTCATTTACCAACCTTTTGCCTTCCAGATTTTTCTTAATAGAAAGAAGAATTTGATTGGGATTTACAGGCTTTATAAGGTAATCGTTTATTCTTCCACCAATAGCACTATCCATTATAGACTCTTCTTCACTTTTGGTAATCATTACTATTGGAACACTTGGTTTTTCTTTTTTTATAAAATCTAAAGTTTCTAACCCAGAAAGACCGGGCATGTTTTCATCTAAAAAGACAATATCAACAGTTTCGTCTTTTACAACATCAATTGCTTCATTTCCAGATTGAACTGTTGTTACCTCATATCCTTTATTTTCTAGAAACATAACGTGAGGTTTTAATAGCTCAATTTCATCATCTGCCCAAAGTATTCTTGTCATTTCAGCGTTGAATTAATTAGATTTGTTACTAACTTAACCATTAAGTGTTGAACAATAGTCATCAAAATAATTTAAAGATACTAAACGATCCAGTATATGGTTTTATTTCATTGCCACATAAAATATTGTTGGATATAATAGACCACCCTTATTTTCAGCGATTAAGAAGAATTAAACAACTGGGTTTGTCCCATTTGGTATATCCGGGGGCGCTACATACAAGATTTAATCATGCAATAGGATGTGCTCATTTAATGGCTCAAGCGATTTCGACTCTTCGTTTTTTAGGGCATGAGATAACTAAAGAAGAGTCTAAGGGCGTTATACTCGCAATTCTTTTACATGACATTGGACATGGTCCTTTTTCACATACGCTTGAGCATAGCATTGTTTCAGGAATTCGTCATGAAGATGTTTCAGTTTTATTTATGAAGCAATTAAACAAAGAATTTAAAGGTGAGTTGGATCTTGCAATTGAGATTTTTTTAGATAAATATCCTAAAAGGTTTTTGCATCAATTGGTTTCTAGTCAGCTGGATATGGATCGCTTAGATTACCTTAAAAGAGATAGTTTTTACTCTGGTGTTTCTGAAGGGGTGGTTAGCAGTGAGCGAATAATTAAAATGTTTGATGTTGTTGATGATGCTCTTGTTGTAAAACAAAAGGGAATTTATTCTGTGGAGAAGTTTATTGTTGCAAGAAGATTAATGTATTGGCAAGTTTATTTGCATAAAACTGTTTTAAGTGCTGAGTTTTTATTGATGAAAATTTTAGACAGAGCCAAGGAAGTGGCATTAAAAGACAAGGGCCTTTTTGCAACAGCGGCTATGAAACGGTTTCTTTTTGAAAACATTGATGCCAAAAAAATGGAAGATCCTGTTTTGCTTGATAGCTTTTCAAAGCTTGATGATATGGATATTTTTGTTTGTATTAAAGAATGGATAAACTGTTCAGACAAGGTGCTTTCTGAGCTCTCATATATGCTTGTAAATAGAAATTTACTTAAAGTTAAACAGAAAAAAACTCCTTTCACTGAAGATGAAATTGTTTTGTATAAGGATAAGTATCACAATAAGCACAACTTTACGAATCAGGAGTTGGATTATTTTATTTTTCAAGACTCTATGACCAATAATGCATACAATTCTAAAAAAGATGAGATTAAAATTTTATTTAAAGACGGTTCATTGAAGGATATAGCAGAAGCTTCTGATAATTTCAACATACAATCACTTTCTAATCCTGTTAAAAAATACTATTTGTTTCATCCCGAATTAGTATTATAATTATTGAATATTATTAAATTTGACGCATGGAATTTACAGCACAGCAAATTGCTGATTTATTAGATGGTAAGGTTGAGGGAGATTCCAGTGCTAGTGTTTCTAACATGGCTAAAATTGAGGAAGGATTACCGGGAACCATCACTTTTTTAGCTAATGATAAATATGAAGAATACATTTACTCTACAGGTGCTACCATAGCCCTTGTTAACCAAACGTTTGTTCCTTCTAAATCACTTCCTAAATCGCTGACTTTAATTAAGGTTGCTAATGCCTATGAAAGTTTAGCGCAATTGCTTTCCTACTATGATCAGGTTAGTCAAATGCCCACTGGGATAGAGCAGCCTTCTTTTGTTTCTGATAGTGCTAAAGTTGGTAAAGACGTCTATATTGGTGCTTTTGCATATGTTGGAAAAAATGCTGTGATTGGTAATGGGGTAAAAGTTTTTCCTCACTCCTATATTGGCGATGATGTTATTGTTGATGATGACTCTTGCGTTTATTCAGGAGTTAAAATTTATTCAAAGTGTAAAATAGGAAAAAATTGCACCCTGCATGCTGGCTCAATTATTGGTTCTGATGGTTTTGGTTTTGTTCCCAATTCCGAAAACAATTACCAGAAGGTTCCTCAAATTGGAAATGTTATCATAGAGGATTATGTAGAAATTGGATCAAACTCAACAATCGACAGGGCTACAATGGGTAGTACTGTAATTAAAAAAGGAGCTAAGATTGATAATCTTATTCAAATTGCTCATAATGTTGAAATTGGAGAAAACACAGTTGTTGCAGCTCAAACTGGAATTGCTGGATCCACAAAAATTGGTAAGAATGTTATGATTGGCGGTCAAGTAGGAATAGTTGGTCATATTAAAATTGCTGAAGGTGTCAAGATTGCAGCCCAAAGTGGAATAGGAAATTCTATTACCAAAGAAAATCAAATTGTTCAGGGTTCACCTGCTTTTAGTATAGGAGATTTTAAACGTTGCTATGTGTTGTTTAGAGGATTGCCCAAGCTGAAAAATCAATTGGATACTATTACAAAAGAAGTAAACACCATTAAAAATGAGTGATAAGCAACATACGCTTAAAAAAGAGTTTTCTCTTTCAGGTCAAGGGCTGCATACTGGTGCAAAAGTTACCGTAACAATAGAACCTGCTGCTGAAAATCATGGGTATAAATTCCAGAGAATTGACATTGAGGGAGAGCCTATTATTCCTGCAGATGCAGATTTAGTTACTCAGACAACTAGAGGAACTACTCTTGAAAAAAATGGTGTTAAGGTTTGCACAACTGAACATTTGCTAGCTGCTCTTTATGGATTAAAGGTTGATAACGCCTTAATTAAATTAGATGGTCCAGAAATACCAATTTTAGATGGAAGTTCAATAAAATTTGTTCAAGAAATTGAAAGAGTTGGACTTTTAGAGCAATCTGCTGAAAGGGAGTATTTTGAATTTAGAGAAAACCAACCTTATGAGGATCTAGACAAAGGAATTGAAATTTTAGCTATTCCTTATAATGAGTTTAGGGTTACTGTAATGGTTGATTACGATTCGGTTGCTTTGGGAACTCAGCATGCGAGTATGTATCATTTGGGTGAATTTAAGAAAGAAATTTCTCCTTGTAGAACATTTGTTTTTTTAAGAGAATTAGAGGCGTTAGCAAAGGCTGGGCTAATTAAAGGCGGTGATATTGACAACGCAATTGTTCTTGTGGAGAGGGAAGAAGTAGCACAAGAGGAACTTGACGATTTAGCTCGTTTGTTGGGTAAAGAACACCTAGATATTCAGATAAAAGGAAATACGTTAAACAATTGTGAATTAAAATTTATTAATGAACCAGCAAGGCATAAATTATTAGATATTATTGGTGATTTAGCCTTGGTAGGTAAGCCTATTAAAGGACATATTTTAGCAGCAAGACCAGGACACTCTGGAAACATTTCATTTGCAAAAATTATTAAAGAGATTATGAAAAAGCAAGAGAAGGAAGGTAGAAGGTTTGATTTAACAAAAGAACCACTATACAACATAAATGATATAGAAAAAATGTTACCACATCGTTATCCATTTTTATTGGTGGATAAGGTTATGGAAATAACAGAAGACTCTATTATTGGCGTGAAAAACGTCACTATGAATGAACATCAGTTTACGGGACATTTCCCTGGAAATCCTGTTATGCCAGGTGTTTTACAGATTGAGGCAATGGCGCAAACGGGAGGGATTTTTTCACTCTCAAAAGTCGAAGATCCTCATCTTTATTCTACGTACTTTATGAAAATAGATAACGTTAAGTTTAAAAGAAAAGTTATCCCTGGAGATACCATTGTTTTCGAGCTTAAATTAATTTCACCAATTCGAAGAGGGTTGGTTCATATGGGCGGTAAAGGGTACGTAAATGGTGAAGTTTGCATTGAGGCTGAAATGTTGGCACAAGTGGTAAAAGATAGAGGATAACAGATATGATTCATCAGCTGGCATATATTCATCCTGACGCTAAAATTGGAAAAGATGTAACCATTGATCCTTTTGCGTCTATTTCTGGAGATGTTGTTATTGGAGAGGGAACCTGGGTAGGCTCAAATGCAGTAATTATGGATGGCGCTAGAATTGGAGAGAATTGTAAGATTTATCCTGGAGCGGTTATATCGGCTGTTTCTCAAGATTTAAAATACAAAGGAGAGTATACAACTACAGAAATTGGAAACAATACTACCATAAGAGAATTTGTAACTGTTCACAAAGGAACTACTGATCGTCACAAAACAATTGTTGGCAGCAATTGTTTATTAATGGCTTATGTTCATGTTGCGCATGATTGTATTATTGGTAATAATGTTATTATTGCTAATTCGACACAATTGGCTGGACACATTACTATTGATGATTGGGTAATCATTGAGGGTATGGTTGGTACTCAGCAGTTTGTTCACATTGGTGCACATGCTTTTGTTGCTGGTGGGTCATTGGTTAGAAAAAATGTTCCTCCCTTTGTTAAAGCTGCTAGAGAGCCCCTTTCATATGTTGGGGTCAATACTGTTGGGCTTAGAAGAAGAGGATTTAGTGATCAGCAAATTATGAATATAGAAGATTCCTATAGAGTAATTTACGTTCAAAATAGTAATATTTCGACAGCTATAAAGGTAGCAGAACTTGAGCTTCCACAATCTGATGAAAAGGAGCTAATTCTAGATTTTATTCGTAGCTCAACAAAAGGAATAATGAGAGGATTGAGCTAGGGATTAAGTTCAGTTTTAATTACTTGAATTATTTCAAAACTATTTCTGTCACATAAGTAAGTAATTAAAGATAAATTGTCAACATTATATGTGCTATCAGTTGATGGATCAGGTAATTGATAGGAAAAATCATTGTAAAATTTATCACCGTTAGTTGCATTTCCATTTACAATTGATGTTCCCCAAGTTCCATTAATATTATTAGACAAAACTGCATGATGATGATAATGATGATCTACGCCAGTCGAAAATTCTTGAGCAGAAACACAAGTTTCTCTAATTAAATAAATTACTAGGCTATAATTACCTGAAAGGTTAGATTTAAGCTCACTCTCTGTGTGAATGAACAATCCATTTGTTTGCTCATAATAATTATATTTTAACTGTAAGTTAGCTAATAATGGAGCGTTTGCTATTTGATCATTAACAGCGCCTCTCCATTCATCATCAAAATACCAGTGATTGTTATACGTAGGACTTTCACTAAACCTATTTACTGTGCCTGTAGGATTACCCCCAAAATTAGGTATTTCAGTGCAATATGCTGTTCCTGCTGTAGTTGTGTAATCAGTAGTAAATTCAGGGGCCTCCACTCTTTGAAAAAATCCGTTTGTACTAGCATGTAAAGACGCAACAAAAACTCTGTTAGGGTAAGCATCTTCAATGCTTTTAGCAGAATCAGCAGCAGCAGGACAAGAAGTACAGTAATGTCCAGTATAATCTTCTAATAAGATATTTCTGTCTGTATTTGTATTAGCAGTCCAATTACTTTCAGGATTATTAAGATCATATGGGTATGGAGTACTAGCAGTGTCATATGGATATAAACTCCAGTCAAAATCACCTGTAGAAACAGGAATGGGATTTTCAACGTAATCGCAGCTAGAAAGAACAATGGAGGCAATAGATATGTATATTAAAAGTCTCATTTTATTTTAAAAACTAGAAGTTAGTGTAAAAGTTAAACCATTAGAGGCAGGTACTGCTCTACAAATTCCTCCAACACAAAATACTCCTGCTCTTTGTCTTCCATATTGAAAAGAGAATCGATGAGGACCATTTATGTAGCCTGCAGAAATTAAAGCATAATGGATTCTTTTTTCAGGAATTGTGTTTCCATAATTGTATTGATCCAGTACAGCCACATACCAATGGGGGCTAAAGGTGTATTCAATTTGACCAAAAACCCAATCTCCTTGATCTTCTTTTCTTATTACAGATTCACCGTTACTTAGCGTAATCCTTTCATTGGTGTTTTGAGTCCACAGACCCTGAACTTCAAAACGAAGTGCATGATGGTTGTTAATTTTATAGGTAAGGTCTAAAACAGCAATTTGAGCATGAATTAGCTCGTGTTTTTGTGCAACCAGTACCGCTCTATCTTCAAAAGTTAAATTAAAATAATTAACGTTGAATTTTAATTTTTTGTTGATTTTTCGCTTTATTTCAATATTAAAGTCTTGATATAGTATACTGTCACTCATAGAAAATAAAGATGTTTGATAACTGTTTCTAGAAGAATTCATGTCATCAATAAAATTTCTTTCTGGTGTGTAAGAAACAGCAAAATTAGCAGTGATAGTAGTTCCGTATTTACCCCCAAGTTTTGTTTTCTTGGGAATTTTATAAATTAAGTCAGCTTGATAAGCAACTTCACCTCTGAGGTTACAAGCATAGGGATATAGGGTTGCAGCCAAATTATAAGTGTGCTGCTTGGTGAGTGCTGGAAGAAAGCCAATCATTAAATCAGTAGGTAATACTTTAACATTGGTTGAGCGCCACAAAATATTATCTGTGTGTTTTGCCGATAAATCTATAGCAAATCCTTTTTGAGAATACCCTAAATTTAAAAGTAAGCCCTCTCCATTTTTATATATGTAATTAAAACGATCATCTTGACTGTCAGGATAGGGGTCGTTAATTTTATAAACATATTCACCATTAAATCTAAATTTGCCATATCTTAATCCTAATCGACCAGAATAAGAGCCTACATTTTTAGGAAGAATGTAGTCGGATGAAACATTATCAGTGTTGAATTTACTGACAAAACTACCACCTACAACAGCTCTAAATTTTGAATCAGCTAAAGTATCAAATAGCTCATTGATGTCAATTTCACCATCAACCCCCCTTACAATTCCATTTCCATTAACCATTCCATTATCGAAATAGTGTCGTTGTTTACCAATAAGACCTTTTAAATAGAGTCCTTTATAAGGATTATATTTTACTTTTATTCCATCTAAAGCGTTGTCAATACCCAGCTGTCTTTCTTCATAAGCTCGAAGAATCATTCCACTTCCATATTGCTCATAAAAACTTCCAATGGTAACGTCTAAACTTTCATTTTTCCAGTTGGCATAACGATATCCAAGTCCAGTCCCATTAAATGTTGATGGGTATCCTTCCAATCTATTTAAGTAGGATTCATATCGAACTCCAGCACTAAAATTTCCTCTATTGTAATTTAGATTAGCAAACCCATTAAACCCCATGGTATGGACAGGTAAAGCAGCATTAATTAAACTGTCTTCTTGATAATATTGAGCTATGGATTGTATGTTTCCACTAAAAGTACCAAGATCGATATTATCTTCATTTTCTTGAGAAAAAAGAACGTGATTCCCAATAAATATAAAATTTAGAAATAAAATTAATTTTATTTTCATTTAGCAAATTTAAGAACCTCATTGTATAGTTCTTTTTCATCTCCAGGAGAATAGTTGTTGTGGTCCCAAACAACAGTTCCATTCCCATCAAGAAGAAAAGTATGAGGAACATTGTTAACATTCATTGCTCTTTTTAAATCACCGTTAGGGTCTAATATAACTTTATAATCCCAACCTTGAGCATTTACATAAGGTTCAACTCTAGAAGAAGATCTTGCATCGTCTATTGAAACGGCCACTAGCTGTACACCTGTTTCGTCAACCCAGTCATCATAATCTTCAGCAATGGTGTTTAGCTCAGCTTTACAGGGTTTACACCAAGTAGCCCAAAAGCTTATAATTATAGGTTTTCCATTGTTTTTTAGCTGAGACATGTCAACGGTTTTACCACTTAGATCTTTTAACTTCACATTAGGAAGTTTTTTCAATTGAGCAAAAGTAAAATTGGTGCTAAATAAGGAAATAAGTACTATTAAAAATAAATTTTTCATTTTGTTTTTTTTAAGGTTTAATAGATGTTATTCAATAATCAAACCAAACTAGTTAGTAGCGTAAAAATACTATTTTAAGGTTTAACAATTACACTAATAAGTGCTAAAATCAAGAGTATTCTTGTCTTTTTATTTTGATTAATATAAAAAAAAGGCGGGATTTCCCGCCTTTTTTTAAAAGAGATAAATAGCCAATTATTTATTTACAGTAACTCTTGAAGTAACTGTATTGTTTCCAGATTTGATGTTAATTAGATAGAATCCAGCAGGAAGTTCAGTAGCATCTAATTGTACCATTTGATTTCCTGAAACAACACCTAAATCAAAAGATTGTACATTTTGACCAATTGTATTGATTACTTCAATAGTAGTTCTTTCTAATCCTTCAACATTGAAAGAAATAGTAGCATTGTATGAAAATGGATTTGGGAAAATAGAAAGTTCGTTAATCCCATTTTCATTGATAGAACTAGGTCCAGAGCTAGCAGTCATGTCCATTTTATCAACATTTTCAGCTCCAAAATCACCGCTTCCAGAAGCAATTGTAGTTCCAGATGCATCAACAATTGACCAAGAACCATCAGTTCCACCCCATTGAGCTCCACCAAGACCATCACCATATGAATCCATAATAGTTACAGAATAGCAATCATCGCTAGCAACAGGAAGAGTTTCAGTTATAACTTGGTAGTTAGTAGAGTATCCGCTACCGCTAGCTAGAACAGTACCAGCTGAATTAGCAAACTCCCATGAAGTTTCTCCAGGATATTGGTCTAAAGTAAGTGTAAATGTTAAGTCTCCAGCACCAGGAGTTGCAAACCCAATTGCTTGAGATAAACTGTTGTTTCCGTTGTTTACATCACCAGTAGCTACCGCTTCAACAGTAATTGTAGCTGCACTAGAAAGAGAAACAGGAACAGTAACAGTTTCAGTTTCCCACTGGGCAAGAGCAGTAGAATTTGTAGCAGATCCTATGTTAGAACCACCTGAACTAACGTTTACAGTGATATCTCCAGCGTTTAAGGCTTGAGAACCTTTGTTTTGTACCAATACTTGAACATCTAAATTACCGCAAGCAACAGTTTCACCAGTGTAGCTAAATAAACCAGCGTCAACACCAGTAGATCCAGTGTGATTACCAATGTTAGCAGAAATATTTGCATAAGTAGTATTGCTTTGTCCACTCTCCTCTAGGTATCTATCAGGGTATATAGTATATAAAGTTGGGTAGTAAGCAATATTTAAAGTTTGAGCAATTGATGCATCATCTATAATAGGAAAATCTGTACCAGTTACCCAATCTCCTTGAGTATTACCAGAGCCATTTAACTCAGCTAGTCCAGTAGAACCATCACCTTCTACCCAAAGAACGATAACATCATCAGTCGTTGATGCGCTAACACCAGTTCCACCTGCAGGACCATGGTTTAACCAGATATCTTCTAGTGTTCCAGCTTGGTGATAACTCCAACATGGACCGCACCAAGTAGCAGAAATATCTACAATCACTGTGTAGCCGGCATCTAGATAAGTGTAAAGATTGTGGGTATTACCGTTGATGTCGGTACCCGTAAAATCAGGACAAAAAGTCCCATCAGGAAACTGAGCATTTACAGATCCGAAAAGACCTAAAGCAACAGTTAAAGAGAATAAAATTTTTTTCATAATAGTTAATTCAGTTAAACATTTTAATTAATAAGAACGTAAATGTAATATTCATTTGTTTATTTTAAAACAATCTAGAGGTTTATTATTGGAATCCTAAAAAAATGTTATATAAAATAAATCAATGAATTATCATCAATTTACCTTATCTTTAGACAACTATAAAGACATAAGGTTGTCTTAGCAAAGTATTAAATTATTGAAATATGAAAAAAGTTATTTTACTGTTAGGAGTTTTTTTAATTGCTTCTGCCATAAACGCCCAAGTTTCCATCTCTATTGTAGATCCAAACAACCCTAGTGTTGATTTAAATAATACTATGATAGATAAATCTGGGTCCGCTTCGGATTTTGAGATTGTGAAGTATTTATGGTTAATAAACAATACTAATCAAAATTTAACACTTAAGTGTAAAAAAATTGAGGTTGACGTGTTGGCTGGTACTGAGAATGTAACTTGTTGGAAGATTTGTCCAATGAATTATGATGTAGCTGGTGCTAACCCTTCAGCTTTTGTTACAATCAATGGTGTTGAAATGACGGAAAATTTCGATCCCAATGGAAGTGCTTCGGGAAATGATACTGTAAAATCTTTTGCTGGACATTATAGGCCAATGAACATAGACGGTTGTTCATTGATGAGGTATGAGTTTTATGATGTAAATAATCCTAACACACCGCTGGCTAGTGTTGATATTCGTTTTATCCATACTACTGGAACTTGTACGGTTTCTGATGATATTGTAGCTGAAATTCCTGAATTCAAGTTATTTCCGAATCCTGCTAATGAGTTGTTGAGTTTTCAGGTTGATAACCTTACACAGAATCTCAATAATTTATCCTTTTCCATTGTAGATATAATCGGTAAAACGGTTTTATTTAGAGAGTTAGATTCTTTTAAAAATAGCTCTTCACAAATTGACGTTTCTCTTCTTAAGCAAGGAGTATATATTGTTTCTATGAGTGATGGAGAAAATATTCTTCAAACTCAACGATTAATAATTAAGCGTTAACTTTTAAATCTTTTATAATTTGATTAGCCACTTTTGGGACACCAATAGTGGCTTTTGCTTTTAGTATAGATAGATTTTTTATAGAAGGCTTTCTAAGATCAGAGTTTGGATCAACTAAATATTTAATGGAACTCTCTTTGGTCATATGAATTAACCCGGCAGCAGGATAAACATTTAATGATGTTCCCGTTATTAGTAAATAGTCCGCTTTTCGAATAGTTTTGTTAGCAATTTCTAAATTAGGAACCTCTTCCCCAAACCATACAACATGTGGCCGTAACTGAAATCCATTGGGGCAAACACTACCTAGAAAAAGAGGTTTGGATCCATAGTCAAACAGTTCATTAGTCCCCGTACTTCTAACTTTTTTCACTTCACCATGAAGATGAATAACGTCAGTAGATCCAGCCCTTTCATGAAGATCGTCTATGTTTTGAGTTACCACAGAAACAGCTAAGTGTTTTTCGAGCTCTGCAATAGCTATATGAGCAGTATTTGGTTGGGCTTCAAAAGCATTTTTTCTTCTTAAATTGTAAAAGTCTAATACTAATTTTGGATTTGCGGCCCATGCTTGAGGAGTAGCCACTTCACTTATGTTGTAATTTTCCCATAGACCATTATTATCCCTAAAGGTACTTAAGCCACTTTCAGCACTTATTCCAGCTCCAGAAAAAACAACTAATTTTTTTTTCATTTACTTAAAAATATAAAAATCATTTCTTTTGATGAATTATAAACTGATAATATAGAGCAGTTTGTGTCATATTTTTACCTTTACTTTCTTGAAATTTATTTTTAGATGAAATCACTGAAAAAAGAAGCACTCGATTATCACTCTAATGGCAGAAAGGGAAAGATAGAAGTAGTACCTACAAAACCCTATACGACACAAAGAGATTTATCTTTAGCTTATTCTCCTGGTGTTGCTGAACCTTGTTTAGAAATTAGCGAGAATAAATCAGACGTATATAAATATACTTCAAAGGGAAACTTAGTAGCTGTTATTTCCAATGGAACAGCAGTTTTAGGGCTGGGAGATATTGGGCCAGAGGCATCAAAACCAGTCATGGAGGGCAAGGGATTGTTGTTTAAAATTTTTGCTGATATTGATGTTTTTGACATTGAAATTGATTCATCTAATGTAGACGAATTTGTTAATACCGTTAAGGCAATAGCGCCAACATTTGGAGGTATAAATCTTGAAGATATAAAAGCCCCTGAAGCTTTTGAAATTGAAAATAGGTTAAAAGAAGAATTGGATATTCCTATTATGCATGATGATCAGCACGGTACGGCTATTATTTCATCTGCTGCTTTAGTAAATGCTCTTTTAATTGCTAAAAAGAAAATCAATAAAGTAAAAGTAATTATTAGTGGAGCCGGTGCTTCAGCAATTTCCTGCGCTAAATTGTACATGTCGTTGGGGGTGAAAAGAGAACATATTTTCATGTTTGACTCAAAAGGATTAATTACTAAAAGTAGAAAAGAGCTTGATGAAAATAAAAGCCTTTTTGCTCAGCCTTTAAATGATATTTCCTTGGAACAAGCAATGAAAGGGGCCGATGTTTTTTTAGGTCTTTCTAAAGGAAACATTGTTTCTGAAAAAATGATTAAATCAATGTCGAAAAATCCTATTGTTTTTGCGCTTGCCAATCCTGATCCAGAAATTGCCTATAAAAAAGCTATTCAAGCTAGGGAAGATGTAATTATGGCAACAGGAAGGTCCGATCATCCTAATCAAGTAAATAACGTACTAGGATTTCCCTATATTTTTAGAGGAGCACTTGATGTAAGAGCTACTTGCATAAATGAACAGATGAAGCTTGCAGCTGTAGAGGCTATTGCCGCTTTAGCAAAAGAACCTGTTCCTGATGAGGTAAACGAGGCCTATGACGCCAAAAACATTACATTCGGAAGAACACAATTAATACCAAAACCTGTTGATCCAAGGCTACTATACTATGTAGCTCCAGCAGTTGCAAAAGCAGCCATGGATTCTGGTGTGGCAAAAATAAATATTGAGGATTGGGAGGCCTATGAATTAGAATTAAAAACTAGATTAGGACTTGACAATAAGTTAATAAGGAACATCACTGAAAAGGCAAAAAGAAACCCAAAAAAGGTTGTTTTTGCTGAAGCTGATCACTATAAGATTTTAAAAGCTGCTCAAGTAGCCTACGATGAAGGTATTGCTATTCCAATTCTTTTGGGGAAAAAAGAAAAGATTGTAAATCTTATTGAAGAGTATAAATTGGATTTTGGATCTTGTGAGATAATAGATCCTAGGGAAGATTCACAGGAGAAACGTAGATTTGAATTTGCCGATATTTTATTTGAAAAACGTAAACGAAGAGGGCTAACCCTTTACGAATGTAGAAAAATGATGCGTGAAAGAAATTATTTTGCTTCTGCTATGGTAGAAACAGGTCTTGCAGATGTAATGATTTCCGGTCTAACAAGAAATTACAAAGATACTATCCGACCAGCACTTCAAGTAATTGGTGTGGATGATGGAGTAAATAAGATTGCTGGCATGTACATTTTGATTACCAAGGAAGGACCCTATTTTTTCGCTGATACTACTGTTAATCCAAACCCTACAGTAGACGAAATAGTGGATATTACTTTATTAGTGAATAAAATAGTAAAACGATTTAAAATTCAGCCTAAAATAGCTATGCTTAGCTATTCAAATTTTGGATCTAACGAAGGTGCTGATGCGGTAAAAATGAGAGAAGCAGTTCAGAAATTACATTCAGATTACCCAGACATTATTGTTGATGGGGAGGTGCAAGCAAATGTTGCTTTAAATAAGGAAATGATAAGGGATTATTTCCCTTTTTCTACGCTTTCAAATAAAAAACCCAATACTTTGATATTCCCCAATTTAAGTGCGGGAAATATCGCTTATAAATTGGTTAAGGAGATGAATCAATTAGAGGCCGTAGGCCCCATTCTTTTAGGAATGAAAAAACCCTGTCATATTTTACAAATTGGATCTTCAGTTAGAGAAATTTTAAACATGATTACTGTAGCAGTTGTTGATGTTCAAACAAGAAAATAAAGTAAGATGATTACACATATTGATGGAATATTAGAAGAAAAAAATCCAGCATACGTTATTATTGATGTTAATGGAATAGGTTACCTACTTTACATTACACTAAATACTTACAGTGAAGTTCCTGAAAAGGGAAGAGTGAGATTGCTTACACAATTTGTTGTTCGAGAAGATGCCCAATTGCTCTATGGATTTTCTTCTGACCAAGAAAGAAAAATGTTTAAGGCATTAATTAATGTTTCAGGTGTTGGAGCAAGCACAGCAATGCTTATTTTATCATCATTAAAACCTGAAGAACTGGTTTCTGCAATTCTCACTGAAGATGTTGAATTGCTTAAAAAAATTAAAGGAATTGGATCAAAATCTGCTCAAAGAATTATAATTGATTTGAAAGATAAAGTGAGTAAGTTTGATATTAAGCATCAAATTTCTCATTCTCAAGACAATACAATAAAGAATGAGGCGTTATCAGCATTAGCAGTTTTAGGAGTCGAAAAAAAGAAAGCTGAAAAAATTATTGACACTATCTTAAACAAGGGGGAAATGGAAATAACTGTAGAGAGTTTGATTAAGAAAACACTAAAGAGTCTTTAGTTATTGTTGATTTTGTATTGAATTGGGCCACTTTATTAGATTGAAATATAGGTTAATAACTGCTTTTATAGCAGTTTTTTTTAGTATTGGGAGTATCTTATCAAATTCTCCTACTGAAATTGTTTTGCAGTTGGATTCACCTGAAGTAGATCTACAGTATCCAATTGACGACACCTATAGCCCAACTGGGAATAGCGGTGGTCAAATTGATTTTGAAGACCCTTTAAACATTCACAACGAAGTTGAGTACGACCCTATCTCTCAACAGTATATTTTCAGTTCTTACATTGGAGACTCACTTATTTACAGATACTCTAGCACAATGACAATGGAAGAGTATTTTGAGTATCAAAATAATCAACAGATAGATGATTTCTGGCAAAATAAAATGGACGAACAAACCGATGCTTATCGTCAAACGGAGAGTACTATTCCTAAGTTGAATATTCCTGGTGCTCGAAAATTATTTGGAAGTGATTTTGTTGAAATTCGTCCTCAAGGTTCAGCTGAACTAAGTTTTGGAATAAACTCTTCAAGAACTGACAACCCTGTTTTACCTGAAAAGCAACGAAGAATAACCACTTTTGATTTCGATCAAAAAATACAAATGAACCTTACAGGAAAAATAGGTGATTTAATGCAAATAGGCTTCAATTACAATACTGAAGCTACTTTTGATTTTGAAAATCAGCTTAAACTAGACTACTCTGGTGAGGAGGATGACATTATTCAAAAGCTGGAAGCGGGAAATGTTAGCATGCCGCTTAATAGTTCATTAATTTCTGGAAGTCAAAGTTTATTTGGTATTAAATCAGAATTAAAGTTTGGCCGATTAACGGCAACTACCGTTTTGTCTCAGCAAAAAGGACAGAAAAAGGAGATTGAGGTTGCGGGAGGCGCTCAAGTCAATGATTTTGAAATTTATGCCGATAATTATGAAGAAAATCGTCACTTTTTCTTGAGCTATTATTTTAGAGACAGTTACGACAATTCCATGAAAACACTTCCTGTTGTAATGTCTGGTGTTCAAATTCAACGAATTGAGGTATGGGTTACCAACAGAACAAACGACTTTAATGAAACAAGAAACGTTATTGCTTTTTCAGATTTAGGGGAAGTTAATCCAAATGTTCTTGAACAACCTTTTTGGCAATCGGGTTCATACAATTTACCTGACAACAATCATAACTCACTTTATCAGACATTTCAAAACAACAGTAACATAAGAAATTATGTCAATGCAAGTAATGAACTCTCAGGGCCTAATTACAACATGGTTCAAAGTGTTGAATATGAGAAGTTAGAAAACGCTAGGCTATTGAGTTCAAATGAGTATACTTATAACTCAGTTTTAGGTTTTATTTCTTTAAATCAATCTCTTAACAATGACGAGGTGCTGGGTGTGGCTTATCAGTATACCTATAATGGTCAAACCTATCAGGTTGGAGAGCTGTCAACCGATGGTATTTCAGGTCAAAATGCGCTATACTTAAAGCTGTTAAAATCAACAGTTCGTAATCCTGTTAAAAAGCTTTGGGATTTGATGATGAAGAATGTATATTCCTTAGGAGCTTATCAAATTGACGCAACCAATTTTAGACTAGACATTTGGTACAACAATCCTTCAACTTCTGTTGATATCAACTACATCCCTAAACCTGGTGTTGATGATAAATTACTTATTCAAATGGTGGATTTAGATCGATTAAATCAACAGCAAGCAACATATGCCGATGGGTTATTTGATTTCCTTCCTATTGTTGAAAGTCAAGGTCGTATTTCTAATGGAGGAACCATAAATCCTAGAAATGGAAGATTATACTTCACAACTATTGAGCCTTTTGGCGCTACTATGGATAAAAAATTAGCTGACAAGGGGATTTCACAGGCAGTAAGAAATACAGTTGTTTTCCAACAATTGTACGACAGTACTAAAACTGCAGCACAACAGATTCCAGAACTGAATAGGTACAAAATAAAAGGGGTTTACCAATCTTCAGTAAGCTCAGAAATTTCTCTTAACGCCATGAACATTCCACAAGGATCAGTGGTGGTTACTGCAGGGGGTCAGGTACTTGTTGAAGGTTCTCAATATACGGTTGATTACAACTTGGGAAGAGTTAAAATTTTAGATGATGGTATATTAAGCTCAGGAACCCCTATCAAAATTTCCTTAGAAAGTAATTCACTTTTTAGTATCCAGGTAAAATCGCTTATGGGTACACATCTGGATTACAAGATTAGTAAAGATGCAAATATTGGCGCAACGGTGCTACGTCTAACAGAAAAACCATTAACTCAAAAAGTAAATATTGGAGATGAACCTATTGCCAATACAATGCTTGGTTTAGATGGTGGATTTAGAAAAGAGGTGCCTTTTTTAACCAAGTTGGTAGATAAGCTTCCTTTTATTGAAACAAAAGAAAAATCTATTGTTAATTTTTCTGGTGAGGTTGCTACCCTAATTCCGGGTCATAATAGAGCGATTAATATTAGTGGTGAAGACGGTACTTCTTACATTGATGATTTTGAAGGTAGTCAGAGTGCAATTGACATTAGAACATTTAATACTTGGGTGCTTTCATCAGTTCCTCAAGGTCAACCAGATTTATTTCCTGAAGCTGATTTGTATGACGACATCAATTATGGAAAAAATAGAGCGAAAATTGCATGGTATGTTATTGACCCTCTTTTTCATAACGATAACAATTTAACACCAAGTCACATTAGAGGATCTTTAATGCAAGAAGACCACACAATGAGACAAGTTTTAGTAAATGAGGTATTCCCAAATAAGCAACTTAGTACTGGTCAATTGCAGAATATACCAGTATTTGATATTGCTTTCTATCCTAAGGAAAAAGGACCATATAATTTCGATGCATTTTCTTCTAGTTATTCTTCTGGAGTCGATAATTTTGGAGAATTGGTTAATCCTTCTAGCAGATGGGGAGGAATCATGAGGACATTAACCACCAATGATTTTGAGGCAGCAAATATTGAGTTTATTCAGTTTTGGATGATGGATCCTTTCAATTCTTCTACTTCAAACAGTATTGGAGAGCCAGCTTCTAATGACGATTCACCAAATAGTACGGGTGGTCAGTTGTATTTTAACCTGGGAAATGTTTCTGAAGACATACTTAGAGACGGAAGAAAAGCATTTGAGAATGGATTGCCTACTGATGGAGACTATTCAACTGGAGATTGGACCACCACTGATTGGGGATATATTCCTACTACACAGGTAATTGTAAATGCTTTTGACAATAATTTGGACTCTAGAATATATCAAGATGTTGGATTAGACGGTATGGGAGATAATTTAGAAAGCTCTTTTTACAATAATTACATTTCAGATATTCAATCGATAGTTACTGATCCAACTGCTCTGGCTTCAATTGAGGAGGATCCATCTTCCGATAATTACAATTATTTTAGAGATGATAATTACGATAACGATGAAGTAAGTATCAGGGGCAGGTATAAAAACTACAATAATCCGGATGGAAATTCACCCACCTCTGAAATGTCTCAAAATTACAATGCTGATGGTTATGCTACTTCAGCATCTACTTTGCCCAATGTAGAGGATATCAATCAAGACAACAACCTTAATGAAACGGAAAGTTATTTCCAATATAAGGTTGAGCTAAAACCTCAAAATATGGTTGTCGGAACCAATTATATTACCGATAGAATTTTGGCTACTGATGAAAGAACAGGAAAGCAAGTGTATTGGTATCAATTTAGAGTTCCACTTAGAGAATTTTCAAAACGTATAAACGGTATTCAGGATTTTAGATCGATACGGTTTATTCGCTTATTTATGCAAGGTTGGAGTGAAGAAGTTGTTCTTCGATTTGCTAGAATGGAATTGATAAGAGGAGAATGGAGAGCATACTTAGGATCTCTACTAACAGATGGTGAATACCTTCAGCCAGAAGAGTCTAACACTACTTTTAACATTAGTGCTGTAAACATTGAAGATAATGGTAATAGAGAGCCCATTCATTATGTTTTGCCAGATGGAATTATTCGAGAAACTAATTTTCAGACCGCTAACTTAGCTCAACAAAATGAGCAGAGTTTAGTGCTAGATGTATGCGGATTACAGGACGGTGATGCTAGAGCAGCATATAGAAATGTGAATTTTGATGTTCGTAATTACAATAAGATTCAGATGTTTGTTCATGCAGAATCTAATGATGATTTAAATCCTGTTTATGATGATGAGGCAACCGTGTTTGTTCGATTAGGGACAGACTTTATTTCAAATTATTATGAATACGAAATGCCTTTAAAAATTTCCCCTTGGAATGAACATGCATCTTCATCAGTATGGCCTGAAGCAAACAATATGGTTATTAATCTTAACAGCCTAAAGCAGGTTAAGGTTACTAGAAATGGTGCTGGGATAAATGTATTGGAAAGATATACTGAGATTGATCCTGAAGACCCCACTAGAAACATTACTGTTATTGGAAATCCCAACTTACAAGGCATGAAGACCATTATGATAGGAATTCGAAACCCAAAAAATGACGATCCTTCCAACCAATGGCAACCAGATGATGGTTTAGAGAAATGTATTGAAGTATGGGTTAACGAATTGCGTTTAAGTGATTTTAATGAAAGTGGAGGATGGGCAGCAATAGGAAGGGTTAATGCTAATCTTGCTGATTTTGCAGATGTTTCTCTTTCTGGAAACTACTCAACTCCTGGATTTGGAAGTATTGAAAAAAGGGTTAGCGAGCGTCAGCAAGAATTTATGTATGGAGTTGATGCTTCAAGTACTATACGATTGGGTAAATTTTTTGGTGAAAAATCTGGTGTTAGGTTACCAATGTTTGTAGGGTATTCCAAGAATGTAATTAAACCGCTTTATGATCCATTAAGTCCTGATTTAATTTTTCAGCAAGAGGCAGATGAACAGGATGTTGATTGGAAAAATAGGCTTGGTGATGGAATTGATTTAACAGAAAGAAGATCGATTAATTTTACCAATGTTAGAATTGATAAATCAGGAAATAAAAAAGACAAGAAGCCTAGGTTTTGGAACATCTCTAATTTTAGTGTTTCTTACTCATTTAACGAGTTTTATCATAGAGACATTAACACTAGAATGGATTTACAAAGAAATTATTTGGCTAGTGTAAATTATGGCTTCAACAATAATCCAAAACCTATTGAACCTTTTAAAAAGATAAAATTCATACGAAAATCTAAATGGTTAAGGCCTATAAGAGATATAAATTTCTTTTTAGCCCCAAAGCAAATTGCAGTTCGTTCATCCATCAATAGAACCTATAATATTTTTTCAACTCGTTACAACTTCCCTGGAGGAGAAAATTTTGAAGTTCCTCAATACAGCAAAACATTCAATTGGGATAGAGATTATGATTTTAAATATGATATTACCAAAAGTCTTCAGATCGACTTAAAGTCTATGAATAGAGCTTTTATAAATGAATCTCCTGGTCAGGTAGATTATGGTATTTTTGGTTACGAAAGAGAGTCCGCTTCAGATTCACTAAATACAAGTTTTTCCAATTTTGGAGAAACCATGAGCTACAATCATATTGCAAATGTTACTTTTAAGTGGCCCTTTAAAACATTCCCTCTTACCGATTGGATAACGCTTTCTACCAGATATACAGGGAATTTTGATTGGACAAGAGCTCCACTTGCTTTAGTCAATGATACGTTAAATGTTGGAAATGTTGTTCAGAATTCAAGAGCTGTTGTCTGGAATGGAAAGTTAAATTTTACTACACTTTATAATAAAGTCCCGTATCTTAAAAAAGTAAATAAAAAGTACGGTGGAGGTAGAGGAAGAAATAGTAGAAGCCGGGCCGTTAGTAGATCTGCAGGTGGAAGGAATTCTAAATCAAAAGACTCTAAAGAAGAGGATGAGAAAGAAGGGGGGGAGAAAAATAAGAAGGGGAAAAATAAAGACGACAAAGACGATGATAAATTCAATATTCTTGAGCAGTTAGCAAGAGTAATCATGTCTTTAAAAAATGTTTCAGGAACTTTCACCACTAATGATGGAATAATGCTTCCCGGATATGCTAATTATACCAATGTTTTAGGGATGGATAACCAGTGGGGTGGCCCAAGCTGGGAGTTTATTGCAGGAGGCTATCAAGAAAGAGATTTAATAGGTCAACGTACAGGAATGATTTTCGCTAATCATGCTTACAATAATAATTGGATGGTTGATACTTCTAATTATGGTTTAATTAGCACTCAGTATGTAGTTAATCATACTGAGAACATGAATTTTAAAGCCTCTATAAAACCAATTAATAGTTTAAGAATAGACATTACAGCAGATAGAAATTTCATGGAAAATAGAAATTCTAATTTGGGATGGGATGATGAATTTGATGCTTTTGCATTAGTTAATAATCAGTATACGGGATCTTTTAGTAGCTCTATAATAACTTGGGGAACCGCTTTTGCTGCTGATAAGGGTTCAGACTCAACATTAACTAATGCTATTTTTGATAATTTATTGGCAATAAGATCTGAAGTTTCTAATCTTCTAGGTGGTCAGAATCCTTATTCAGATACATCTTTAAGTGAATCTGGATATGCTGGAGGTTACGGTAGTGCTCAACAAGATGTTATTATTGGAGCTTTTTTATGTGCATATAAAGGAGTTGATCCTTCACTGCAGAATATCAATCCATTTGGTCAAAAAATTCCGCTTCCCAATTGGAGAATAACTTTTGATGGACTTGCAAAAATCAAGTTTTTAAAGAAATACATTAAAAATTTGTCTTTCTCTCATGCTTATCGATCTAATTTCACCCTTTCCAATTATACCACAAATTTAAATGGGAGGTTTGACAATCAGGGCAATGCTACCGAGCTAGATATGGCTGGTAATTTCATTAGTGAAAAACAAATTATGAGCATGTCTATTTTAGAACAATTTTCTCCTTTGTTGGGAATGGACTTAACCCTTAAAAATGAAATTATGGTTAAGCTTGAAATGAAAAAAGATAGAAATATCTCATTAAGTCTTTCAAATAATCAAATTACTGAAATAAAGGGAAGTGAGTTTGTTCTTGGTTCTGGATATACATGGAGAAAATTACAACTTCCTTTTAAGTTTGGAAACAAACCTATTGAACCAAGTGATTTAAGGTTGCGACTTGATGTTTCTGTGAGAGATAACAAAACGATTACTCGAAAAATTATCGAAAATCAAAATCAAGCAACTGCCGGTCAGCGAATGGTTTCGATTAAATTCTCAGGTGATTATAACTTAAGTAAGCAGCTGATGGTTCGTTTGTACTTTGATAGAATTGTAAATACTCCTTTTGTTTCCACTTCATTTCCAACAGCGAATACCAATGCTGGATTTGCATTGAGATTTCAGTTATAGAGCTTGAATTAATTTAAAAAAAGAGCTGTAAAATCTAGTTCTTTTTGTATGTTCGTAAAGTTTTAATTATTAATTTTCTTAGCATGAGTGTACCAACTGAATTAAAGTATACAAAAGACCATGAATGGATTCGTATTGACGGAGATGTGGCAACTATTGGAATAACTGATTTTGCCCAAGGTGAATTGGGAGATATTGTATATGTTGAAGTTGAAACTGTTGAAGAAGAATTAGATGCTGAAGAGGTTTTTGGCACGGTTGAAGCAGTAAAAACAGTTTCAGATTTATTTATGCCTATTGCCGGAGAAGTTCTAGAGTTTAATGAACTATTAGAAGCTAATCCTGAAAAGGTAAATGAAGACCCTTATGGTGATGGGTGGATGATTAAGGTTAAAATAGCGGATTCAAGTGAAATTGACGATTTACTTGGTTCTGATGAATATGCGGATTTAATTGGTTAGATTTAAGCCGAATTTCTTCTTGGCTATTTTTTGGTCGTTTTTTATTTTATTGGTTTGTTTTGCCCCTTCAAAAGGTATTCCAAAGTTTTCTTTTTTTGCAAACTGGCATATTGATAAGTGTATTCATTTTTTTCTCTTTTTTATTCAAGCACTATTATTTTTATTAATCAAAGATGATAAAAAGCGATTTTATAGAGAAAACACCTTTAATTACATACTATTTGTTGTTTTTTACTGTTTATTTCTTGGGTTAAGTGTTGAATTAATTCAACATTTTTTTATTGAAACTAGAGCAGGTGATTTTATAGATTTTACTGCAGATGTTTTAGGAGCTATAACAGCATTGATTTTATTTAGGAATAAAAAAGTAGTAGTTTAATTGAACCAATTTTAATTTGTAGTTTATCATTATATAAAATCTTTTAACTTTACTAAAAATTATTTTCATGGAATCTAAAAAAAATAGCAATGTTGATAGTGATGATTCTATCACTAGAACAGGTTATGTGCTAACAGGTCTAGTTGTTATCATGGCAACGATGTTTTGTTTAGTTGAGTACAACAATGTTGATATCGCAGGTGCGACTATTGATTCTAAATTATCGGATATTCAAGATGAAGAGGTTATTGAAGTGAATCCAAATACGCCACCTCCACCACCTCCACCACCTCCACCACCAGCTCCACCTGAAGAGGTGGAAATCCTTGAAGAAGAAGATGAGCGTGAGGAAACTCAAGTAATAATTGTTGACCAAGAATCCACTGAAAACATTGTCTTAGATATTCCTGAGGAAGAAGAAGAGCCTGAAGTAGAAGAAATTTTTGATGTTGTTGAAGAACAAGCTTCATTTCCTGGAGGCTTACAAGCGATGATGGAGTTTTTGGGCAAGAACACCAAATATCCTGAAATGGCTCGAGAGAACGGCATTCAGGGTAGGGTATATGTTCAGTTCGTAGTTTACAAAGATGGTTCAATTAAGGATGTTAAGGTTATGAAGGGTAGACACGCAACTTTGGATAAAGAAGCCGTTAGAGTAGTTAAATCTATGCCCAAATGGGTTCCCGGAAAACAAAGAGGCAAGTCTGTTAACTCAAGGTTTACTCTTCCTGTTAAATTTAAAATTCAGTAATAAGGTTTTTAGATAATCATTCCAGCTCCAACTGTGTTGTTGGTAGCCTCATCAATGATAATAATACTCCCTGTAGCTTTATTACTACTATATGAATCAATAAATAAAGGTTGAGTTATTCGTAATGATACTCTTGCTATATCGTTAGCTTCAATTTTCTTATCCTCTTCTATTCTATGCAGTGTATTAATATCTACTTTGTATAGTATGTTTTTAATCATGCATCTAGCATCTTTAGAAGTATGTTTAATGGCGTATTTTCCACCTGGTTGTAAGGGCGTAGTGCTTAGCCAGCAAAGCATAACATCAATATTTTGCTCAGGGCTGGGGCTGTTGTTTTTACGTACAATCATATCACCTCTGCTTATGTCAATATCGTCTTCAAGCGTTAGTGCAACAGACATTGGCGAATAAGCTTCTTCAATTTCACCATTGAAGGTGTCTATCGACTTGATTTTGGAAGAAAAACCAGAGGGGAGCACCATAACTTGATCTCCTTTTTTAAAAACCCCACCTTCTATTCTGCCAGCATATCCTCTATAGTCATGAAATTTATCATTTTGAGGTCGAATTACATATTGAACAGGAAACCTGCAATCAATTAGATTTCTATCAGATGCAATGTGGATGTTTTCTAAGGTGTGTAAAAGTGTACTTCCTTCATACCATTCCATATTTTTTCCTCTATTCACAACATTATCACCTTTTAAGGCGCTTATTGGAATAAATGATATGTCTTTTGTTCTAAGCTTCGAGCTAAATGTTTTTAATTCCTCTTTAATAGAACTAAAAGTTTGCTGGGAATAATTAACTAAGTCCATTTTATTTACACAGTAAACAATATGATCAATACCCAAAAGTGATGCAATAAATGAATGACGTCTAGTTTGTTCTACAATGCCGTTTCTAGCATCAACTAAAATAATAGCTAGATTAGCTGTACTTGCTCCCGTAACCATATTTCTAGTATATTCAATATGACCAGGTGTATCGGCAATTATGAATTTTCTTTTTGGAGTTGCAAAATACCTGTAGGCAACATCAATGGTAATACCTTGTTCTCTTTCTGCTCTTAATCCATCAGTTAAAAGAGCTAAATTTACATTTTCCTCACCCTTCTGTTTGCTTGCCTTTTCAATTGCTTCCATTTGATCCTCAAAAATGGATTTACTATCGTAAAGCAATCTTCCAATTAATGTGCTTTTGCCATCGTCTACGCTTCCTGCAGTAGTGAACCTAAGAAGGTCCATAGTTAGGTAATTATCTTCCATAGTTTAAAAGTAACCTTCTTTTTTTCTGTCTTCCATCGCAGCTTCAGATCTTTTGTCATCCGATCGACCACCTCTTTCAGTAATTCTAGTTGCAGAAACTTCTTGAATAATTTCATCTATGTTTTTAGCCGATGATAAAACTGCACCAGTACAGGTAGCATCTCCAATTGTTCTAAAACGCACTTGCATTTTAGAAATAGTTTCTGATTATTTTGTTTGAACAAAGTCTGTTTTAGCCATTATAACACCATCCCTTTCAAAGCAATCCCTGTTATGAGATAAGTATAAAGTAGGAATGGCAATGTTTTCTTTTTTGATGTATTGCCAAACATCCATTTCAGTCCAGTTGCTTATTGGAAAAACTCTAAAATGTTCGCCAAAGTGTTTTTTGCCGTTAAAGATGTTCCAAAGTTCTGGCCGCTGGTTTTTTGGATCCCACTGGCCAAAATCATCTCTGTGAGAAAAAAAGCGTTCTTTAGCTCTGGCTTTTTCTTCATCTCTTCTTGCTCCACCCATAGCACAATCAAATTTGTTCTCTTCAATTGCATCTAATAGGGTTGTTGTTTGTAGTTTATTTCTACTAGCGTTTATTCCTTTTTCTTCAACTACTTTTCCCTTATCAATTGAGTTTTGAACAGAAGCTATAATTAGACGGCCGTTTGTGTCTTTCATCAATTGATCTCTAAATTGATATAACTCATCAAAATTATGCCCAGTGTCTACATGCATCAAAGGAAAAGGCACACTAGAGGGGTAAAATGCTTTTCTTGCCAAGTGATAACAAACAATAGAATCTTTACCTCCTGAAAACAACAATACTGGTCGTTCAAATTGAGCAGCAACTTCTCTTATCACGTAGATGGATTCGGATTCTAACTCCTCTAGGTGAGATAGGTTATAGTTTTTCATTTTTTAGCTTTAATCTTTGGTAAAATATAATTAAAAAGTTCATCTCCACTTTCTTTAGCTGTTTTTCCTAAAGTCGAAATAGTGAAATCAGGATTAATCGGAGTTTCAAATGAAGAAGAAATTCCAGTAAAATTCTTTATTTCTCCTGCTCTTGCTTTTTTATATAATCCTTTTACATCTCTTTTTTCACATTCTTCAATAGAAGTGTCAACAAAAACTTCAAAAAAGTTTTCTCTTCCAATTATTTCTTTAGCTAAATCTCTTGAGTATTGAAAAGGACTAACAAAGCAATTTATGGAAACAATTCCAGAAAGGTTAAACAATTTAGAAACTTCAGCAATTCTTCTTATGTTTTCAATTCTGTCTTTATCTGAAAAAGATAAGTTATTGTTGATTCCAGTTCTAATGTTATCTCCATCAAGTAGCGTAGTGATAATGTTGTTTTGGAATAGTTTTTTTTCTAAAAAGGCGCCAATGGTAGTTTTACCTGACCCGGATAGACCAGTTAACCATATGGTTATTCCTTTTTGATTTAAAGCAGCTTCTTTCTGTTTTTTGGAAAGAATTTTATCAAATGTTGTAAATAGGTTATTTTTTTCTGCTTTCAATTCTAGTATATTTGTAACAACAGATAACAAAAGTAAAAATATATATCTACTTATAAAGGGTTTGTTATTTATATACTTTTTAAAAATCTATAAATTATGAATTTAAGCTTTAATACATTAGACTCTCCATCTGTAGATAAGGTTGGGATTGAAGATAGGATAGCTCGTGTAAAGGCTAGAAGTATAAAAAAAGAAGCTAAAATTAAGGGTTTGAAACTTGCCCTAAATATGATAGATTTAACTACTCTTGAAGGAATTGATACAGAGAATAAGGTAAAGCAAATGTGCTATAAGGCTAGACATCTTCATGATGTATATGCTGATTTGCCCTCTGTTGCTGCAGTCTGTGTATACCCTAATTTTGTTAAAACAGCGGTAAATGAATTAAAAGGGTCAGCTGTTAAGGTGGCTAGTGTTGCTACTGCATTTCCGAGTGGTCATTCTTCTTTAAATATAAAGCTAGAAGACACTAAAATTGCAGTTGACAGTGGTGCTGATGAGGTGGATATGGTCATTAGTAGAGGGCGTTTTCACAAAGGCGATTATGGTTATGTTTTTGATGAAATTGCAGCTGTAAAAGCTGCTTGTGGTAAAGCTAGATTAAAGGTTATTCTTGAAACTGGAGAATTAGGAAATTACGATAAAGTAAGAAAGGCAAGTGATATTGCTATTTATGCTGGAGCAGATTTTATCAAAACATCTACCGGAAAAATTCAACCTGCTGCTACTTTGCCAGTTACTTTAGTAATGCTTGAAGCAATTAAGGATTATTATTATAAAACGGGTAAGATGATTGGAATGAAACCGGCTGGTGGTATTTCTAATGCAAAGCTTGCACTTCATTATCTAATTATGGTAAAAGAAACACTTGGCAACAAATGGTTGACAAACAAATGGTTTCGATTTGGGGCAAGTAGCTTAGCAAATGATTTACTAATGCAGTTGATGAAACAAAAAACAGGGGTTTATCAATCCACAGATTATTTTTCAAAAGATTAAAAGATGAGTAAAAAGATAGAAGAATTAAAATTTTCTGGAGAATGGGATTTGGCTCCAGCTCCTGAAAGCACTAATCATATTTCAGTTAAAAAAGAATATCAATTGTTTATCGGTGGTAAATTTGTAAAGCCAAAAAAAGGAAAATATTTTTCTACCATAAATCCTGCTACAGAAAAAAAGCTATCTTCTATAGCTGAGGCTTCAAAAGAGGATGTTGATCGTGCGGTAAAAGCAGCTAGAAAAGCACATAGTGGGGTATGGTCATCAACTAGTGCCAAAGAAAGAGGGAAATACATTTACCGAATAGCGCGACTAATACAAGAAAAATCTAGAGAATTTGCTGTTATTGAGTCTTTGGATGGTGGTAAGCCAATTCGTGAGTCCAGAGATGTGGATATTCCAATTGCAGCAGCGCACTTTTTTTATTATGCTGGATGGGCGGATAAATTAAATTATGCCTTCCCCAATCAAAATCCTTCATCTTTAGGTGTTGCGGGTCAGATTATTCCTTGGAATTTTCCGTTAATGATGGCAGCGTGGAAAATTGCACCTGCATTAGCTACTGGAAATACTGTTGTTCTAAAACCTGCAGAAACTACTTCATTAACGGCACTTAAATTGGCTGAAGTTATTCAAGAGGCGGATTTACCCCCAGGAGTTGTTAATATAATTACAGGTGCAGGAGCTACTGGTTCGGATATAGTTAACCACAAAGATATTGATAAAATTGCTTTTACTGGTTCAACAGGTGTTGGGAAAATTATTATGAAATCTATTGCTGGGACTGCAAAAAAGTCAACTATGGAGCTTGGAGGAAAAGCAGCAAATATTGTTTTTGAAGATGCTCCTTTAGATCAGGCTGTTGAAGGTATTATTAATGGAATTTATTTCAATCAAGGCCATGTTTGTTGTGCGGGGTCTAGATTATTTGTTCAGGAGTCAATTTATGATACGCTGTTAAGAAAGCTAAAAGATAGAATGCAATCCTTAATTGTTGGAAATCCACTTGATAAAAACACAGATATAGGAGCCATTAATTCAAAAGAACAGCTTGGAGTAATCAACAAATACTTATCCCTGGGCAAGAAAGAAGGTGCAGATATGTTTCAACCTAGTTGTGATATTCCTTCTAAAGGATTTTGGTGTGCTCCAACGTTATTTACCAATGTTTCTCAATCTCATGCCATTGCTAAGGAAGAAATTTTTGGACCTGTACTAGCTGTGCAGACTTTTAGAACAATTGATGAAGTTATAACAAAAGCCAATAACACTCCATTTGGCTTGTCTGCTGGTGTATGGACTGATAAAGGTTCAAAAGTATTTAATTTAACTTCTAAAATGCGAGCTGGAGTAGTTTGGGCTAACACCTACAACAAATTTGACCCCACTTCTCCTTTTGGCGGATACAAGGAAAGCGGTCACGGAAGAGAAGGTGGGTTGCATGGTTTAGCTCCTTATTTAAAGTTTTAATTATGACAAAAAGAATAGATGTACTAAAGACATATAAGATTTTTATT
Source organism: Crocinitomicaceae bacterium (assembly GCA_002716065.1). GTDB lineage: Bacteria > Bacteroidota > Bacteroidia > Flavobacteriales_D > Parvicellaceae. The sequence continues at coordinate 71,288 of PAZE01000006.1, forward strand.
GATGGTAAATTTCCAAGAACAGAATCTGGAAGGTATTACACGCTTTCCAATAACGGAAAAGGCATTGCCAATATTTGTCTTTCATCAAGAAAAGATGTTAGAAATGCAGTTGTAGCCTCTAGAAAAGCATTTGGAAGTTGGTCTGGAAGATCAGCATATAATAGAGCTCAAGTTTTATACCGAATAGCTGAGATGATTGAAGGTCGAAGAGATCAATTTGTTGCCGAAATTATTTCTATGGGGGGTAGTAAAAATGCAGCCGAAAATGAAGTTAATAATTCAATTGATAGACTTATTTATTATGCTGGATGGTGTGATAAAATCAACCAAGTTTTTGGTGCTGTTAACCCAGTAGCGTCTAGTCATTTTAATTTTTCACTTTTAGAGCCAATGGGGGTTGTAGGAATTATAGCTCCGGCCGATTATTCTTTGCTTGGAATAGTTTCTGCAATGCTTCCTGCACTAGCAGCAGGAAATCCTGTTGTTGTACTTGCATCTGAGCAAAAACCATTGTGTTCAGTTACTTTGGCTGAAGTTCTTGCCACATCAGATGTTCCTTCAGGGGTAGTAAATATTCTAACGGGTAATACCAGTGAGTTGATTCCTCATCTTTCAGCTCATATGGATGTAAATGCAATTTTCTATTGCAAGAACAACCCAAAAGAGATTAATCAAATTCAATTAGCTGCTGTTGATAACTTAAAAAGAATAGTTTTGTCCAAAAATTCAGACTGGAATAATTCAGCACATGAAACGCCTTATTATATTTCAGATTTTATGGAAACTAAAACTACTTGGCATCCAATTGAGCAAATTGCAGGATCTGGATCTGGATATTAATTTTACTGTATGAATGTTTCAAAAAAAAGACATGTGGCAAAAACCATTACCTGGAGAATTTTAGCCACTTTAACAACAACAATAATTGCATGGATTATTTCTGGAGATCCCAAAACTGGTTTTGCTGTTGGTGGAATAGAGTTTTTTGTTAAAATGCCGGTGTATTATTTTCATGAACGTCTTTGGTATAGGTCAAATTTTGGTTTAAATAATAGAAAAAGTGAAAAGTAATCAGCTGCTGCAATTAGCAAAAAGTGCTGCTATTTTGGCAGGAGAAGAAATTTTAAAGGTTTACAATAAAGATTTTGACGTTTCTTACAAGGAAGATGAATCGCCTTTGACAATAGCAGATAAAAATGCAAATACTGTTATTGAAAAGATGCTTTTGGAATCAAAAATCCCTATTCTAAGTGAGGAGGGAAGGCAAGTTCCATTTGAAGAAAGAAAAAATTGGGATAAACTTTGGATAGTAGACCCGCTTGATGGAACTAAAGAATTTGTAAAAAGAAATGGTGAATTTACCGTTAATATTGCTTTAATAGAAAATGGTTCTCCAGTAATGGGAGTTATTTATGTTCCTGTAACAAATGTGTTGTATTATGCATCTGAAGAAGGAGCATTTAAAGAGAGCAAAAATAGTATAGATAAACTACCTATTGTGACAGATAGGCAAAGTTTTATTGCTGTAGGTAGTAGGTCCCATCAATCTCCAGAAACAAAGGCTTATTTTGATTCTTTGATCAATAAGCATGGTAAAGTTGAAGTAATTTCCATGGGTAGCTCACTGAAAATTTGCTTAGTAGCTGAAGGTAAAGCTGATGTTTATCCAAGGTTTGCCCCCACAATGGAATGGGATACCGCAGCAGGTCATGCGATTGCAAATTATGCTAATAAAAAGTTAATTGATTACAAAACAAAAAATGAAATGAAATACAACAGAGAACAGTTACTAAATAACTGGTTCATTGTTTCTTAAATTTTTTTAAATGAATAAGAGGGCGTTAATTACAGGTATTACTGGTCAAGATGGAGCCTATTTGGCAGAGTTTTTATTAGAAAAAGGCTATGAAGTTCATGGTATTAAACGAAGATCTTCCTCATTAAATACAGATCGAATTAACCACCTTTATGTTGATTTACATGAAAAAGATGTTCGTTTAAAATTACATTATGGTGATTTAACTGATTCTACCAATTTGATTCGTATTGTTCAAGAAGTTCAACCAGACGAGATATATAATTTAGCTGCTCAATCTCACGTAAAGGTTTCTTTTGATTCTCCTGAATATACCGCCAATACTGATGCAATAGGTACACTAAGAATTTTAGAAGCCATTCGTATTTTAAAGATGTCCGAAAGAGTTAAATTTTATCAAGCATCTACTTCAGAATTGTATGGATTAGCACAGGAGGTTCCTCAAAATGAACAAACACCATTTTATCCTAGAAGCCCTTACGGAGTTGCTAAATTGTATGCTTTTTGGATTGTGAAAAATTATAGAGAAGCATACAATATGTTTGCCTGTAACGGTATTTTATTTAACCATGAAAGTCCAATAAGAGGAGAGACATTTGTAACACGCAAAATAACACGCGCAGTTGCTCGAATTTCTCTTGGGTTACAACAAAAAATATACATTGGAAATTTAGATGCCAAAAGAGACTGGGGACACGCAAAAGATTACATTGAAGGTATGTGGTTAATGTTACAGCAAGATGTTCCAGATGATTTTGTTTTGGCAACTGGAAAAACTAACACGGTAAGGTATTTTTGCGAATTGGCATTTAAAGAAGTTGGTATAGAGATTGAATGGAAAGGAGAAGGAGATAATGAAAAAGGGCTAAATTCCAAAGATGGTTCTGTTTTAATAGAGGTAGATAAAAATTATTATCGTCCTACAGAAGTAGATTTACTTATAGGTGACCCGTCAAAAGCAAATAAGGAGTTAGGATGGAAACATACATATAGTTTAGAATCTATGGTTGCTGAAATGGTTAAATCGGATATAGAAATCTTCAAAAAAGAGCAAATCCTAAAAGAGAAAGGATTTAAAGTCGATAATTGTTTAGATTGATGCTTCCAAATGATAAAATATATGTAGCGGGTCACAATGGAATGGTGGGTTCTGCAATAGTTAGAAAGCTGTCTTCACAAGGATATAATAATGTTATTGTTAAAAATTCTTCAGAGCTAGATTTAAGAAATCAGCATCAAGTACGTTTATTTTTTGAAAAAAATAGACCGAGCTATGTTTTTCTTGCTGCGGCAAAAGTTGGTGGTATTATAGCTAATAACTCTTTTAAGGCAGATTTTATCTATGATAATTTGATGATTCAAACAAATGTCCTTAATTCTAGCCATCAAACAGGAGTTGATAAAGTTTTGTTTTTAGGTTCCTCTTGTATTTATCCAAAATTTGCGCGCCAACCTATTTCTGAATCTGAATTATTATCTGGAAGTCTTGAATCAACTAATGATGCCTATGCAATTGCAAAAATTGCCGGTATTAAAATGTGTCAATCCTACAGAGAACAACATGGATTTAATTGTATTAGCGTTATGCCTACTAATTTATATGGTCCAAATGATAATTACGATTTAAAAAATTCTCATGTTCTGCCCGCTTTAATTAGAAAGTTTCATGAAGCAAAAATTAACAAATTACCGTCTGTTGAGGTCTGGGGCTCCGGAAATCCTAAAAGAGAATTCCTTCATGTAGATGATTTGGCTGATGCTTGTTTGTTTTTAATGAATAAATACAATTCAAGTGAAATTATTAATGTTGGTACAGGACAAGATTTATCAATTAATGAATTAGCTTTACTTATTAAGAAGGTGACTGGTTACAAAGGTGAAATTTCTTATAACACCAATAAACCTGATGGGACACCAAGAAAACTTTTAGATGTTTCCAAGTTGCAAGCTCTTGGATGGGAGCATAAAATAAATCTTTTAAAAGGAGTTAATAGTGTTTATGAAGAGTATAGTAAATTATACAAAGCTCAATAGTAGAGGCTTAGTTTTATGTTGCTTCTTACTTTTTGTTGGAGCCTTTTTTGGTTCTACTTTTTGTCAAAACAAGAACTTCCCTTTCGAATTTAATTTTCAGCAACGTTTAACAAGTTCTATTAAGCATCGATCCATAAGGCCATATAATGAAGGTATTAATCAAATAAAGTACACCAACTTTTATGTTGATAGCGCTGAACGAGACTCCAGGTTTTATCGATTTGTTTTTAAAAAAAGCGTTTTAGATGTAGTCGATAACGATGTAACTCTAAAAGCAGATCCGCTATTTAATTTTGCAGTTGGCAATTTATCTAACAGTAATCTTTATAGATATTTTACCAACTCTAGAGGTTTTAGGGTGCTTGCTGATTTAGGAAAAAAGGTTTCGTTTGAAACTAGATTTTACGAAAACCAGATGATTTATCCTGAGTATCTAGATGCTATAGCTGATCAAAGAGGCATAGGAATTGGAATAGGTAGGTCAAAACCATTTAAAGATTATGGGCTTGATGCTGCAACAGCATCAGGATATATTTCATATTCACCAAATCAATTAATAAATTTTCAATTTGGTCATGGAAGGCACTTTTTTGGAAATGGATATCGTTCTTTATTACTTAGTGATTATGCTCCTAATTACCCTTATTTTTCTGGACAATATCTCTTTTTAAATGGTAAAATAGCCTATAAGCATATCACCGCATGGATGCACAGCAGAGATAGAACACCTGGTTCAGGAATTTCTGCCGAAACAATCTATAAAAGAAAAGCATCTTCTTTTAACCTACTTTCTTTTTCATTAAATGAGAATTTAGAGTTTAGTTTTTTTGAAGGTGTTATTCATAAATCATACGATGAAAATTTAGGAACTATACATCCAGATTTTTCATTTTACTTGCCAGTTTTTGGATCATCTATTTTAGTTAATTACCAGGATTCAAAAATCAATCGTGTTTATGGAGCTTCTTTCTCATCATTATTTGTTAAAAAAATTGAGTTGTATGGACAGACAATGCTACATGAATCCGCAAATTTGGCCTTTCAATCTGGTATTAAATGGCTTGCACCATTTCAAATAAAAAATAGTTATTTGTTAATAGAATACAATTATATAAAAACATTTTCATATACTGTAGATAGCTCAAGAATTCTTCAAACCTACACCCACAATGGGCATGAGCTTGCACATCCTTTAGGAAGTGGAGTGTCTGAGCTAATTATTAAAGGATATTTTGAGCACAAGAAATTTCTTCTTAATGTGCAATTTTCCAATTTTATAACTGAGTTTTCAGATGATAATCAAGGGGCTGATATTTTTCTACCCCATTCTTCATTAGCTACAGATTTGGTAAAACACAACAATACATACTCTTTCATTGAATTAGGGTATTTATTGAATGTTCAAACGCAAATGAAAGTCTTTGTTAGCTTTACTAATAGAACAAATTTATCTGTAATTCAACCTACTCAAAACTACCCATCAAAGTTCTTTTTTGTTGGCTTTAGAACCAACTTAATAAATAATTATTATGATCAATAACAATAAGATATGACAGGTAGTTTAATTCTTTTTTTGGGTTTTATAAGTGCATTTGTTGTTGTTTTTTTAGCAACACCATCTTTGATTAAAGTAGCTAAGCTTAAACACTTAGTGGATGAGCCAAAGGAACAGAGAAAGATGCATGGTTGGAGTATTCCTACAATTGGAGGAATAGTTATTTTTGGATCTGTTATTTTTTCTTACTCTCTTTGGTTCCCTGAAAAGTATAATCACATTCCTCATATGCTAACCAACTTTAAAGCCCTTACTGCTTGTTTAATCATTTTATTTTTTGTTGGAATAAAAGATGATATAATAGGAACTGCTCCTGCAAAAAAGCTAATTGCACATTTTGTAGTTGGGTTTATTTTAGTAATAATGGCAGACATTAGAATTTATGATATGCATGGAATTTTTGGTGTTTATCAAAAATTGGATCTTTGGCAAAGTTATTTACTGTCCTTTTTTGTGTATATAGTTATAATTAATGCGGTTAATTTAATAGATGGGTTAGATGGGTTGGCTGCCGGAATAGGGTTGTTGGCTTCTGTTGCCTTTGGATTTATTTTTTACTATTCAGAAAATGTTCCGCTTTCCTTATTGGCATTTGTTCTTTCAGGTTCATTATTAGGGTTTTTAATTTTCAATTTTTCTCCAGCAAGAATATTTATGGGAGATTCTGGTTCTTTGCTAATTGGTTTGGTGCTTTGTGTTTTGGCTATAAACTCTATAAGTGAAGATTATTCTAATTCACCTGATTGGTTGAGTTTGCTTAATAAACCTGTTCTTGCCATGTCTATTTTGGTTTATCCTTTAGTTGATACAATTAGAGTTTTTAGTTTAAGGGTAATGAGAGGAAAATCTCCTCTTGTTGCAGATAAAAATCATATTCACCATCATCTTTCAAGAAGGGGGTTAGGTCACATAGGCTCAGATTTGTTACTTTATTTATACACCTTATTGATCGTTTCATCACAGGTGATATTGCAATTGTATTTTGAAGTTCAACAGCCAACTATTGTTTTTTTAGTTCAGCTTTTTATTTCTATTTCTATAATGTTACTTGTATTTATACTTATAAAACCTAAAGGAAAAAAGCTTGAAAATTAATGTTTAGAGTCTGTTTAAATATCGCTTTGTTATTATTGTTTTTTTCAATTAAAGGGCAGCATTATTTTTATGGCAATACTCAGCGTTTATATTCATTAGAGGCTATTGCATATCAGTCTGGTAACAATGCTCATTCAATAACAAAACCATATAATTTTCATGTTGAAAATAAGTGTTCTTTTTCTGATTCTATTTTTCAATTAGGTGTTTTTGGATATGGGTCAGACACCAATTCTTCAAGGGCGGTTATTCTTCCTGTTTTTGATATTGATTTTCAACTATCTCCAACAACCAACAACACATATTTGTCTAGTGGTTTTGGTGTTCAATGTGAGTTAAATTTTCATCCTAAGGTTTCATTTTTTTCACGTTATAGTTATCGTTCTGGGCAAGCTTCTGAATATATTCTAGCTTCAATTAATAATAGAGGAACTATTCAGGGATTAGGCTTTTTAGAAGATTCAAGTAATCAATTTAAAATTCATGAATTGGATTTGAATTTATCTGCGGCTTTAAATGATTATTTTTTAGTTTCTATCGGAAGAGGAAAAAATTTTTGGGGTGATGGTCATCGTTCTCTTTTGCTTTCAGACTTTGCTCCGTCTTATCCTTATTTAAGAATAGAGTCTGAGTTTTGGAAGGTTAAATACATTAATTTGTATTCTGTTCATAGAGACCATTTTTACAGTTCAGATAAACAAAATAAATTCTCTTCTTCACACTTATTAAGTTGGAATATTATTGACGGTCTTAATTTGTCTGTTTTTGAATCTGTTGTATGGTCTGGTAAAGACTCTCTAAACAGAAGAAATTTTGACGTAAATTATCTTAACCCTATCATCTTTTTTAGACCTGTAGAATACAATATAGGTTCAGCAGATAATTCTTTTCTGGGAATGAATCTGAAAGCTACTATTTTTAAAAAGCATGTTCTTTACTCCCAACTTATTTTAGATGAATTTTTACTTAAAGAAATAAGAGCTTCACAGGGATGGTGGGCTAATAAATATGGATTTCAGCTGGGATATAAATGTTTTGATATTTTTAAGCTAAAAGGATTGGGGGTTCAATTGGAGTACAACAGAGTAAGACCTTTTACTTATTCTCACGTTAGCTCTTTACAAAATTATGGCAACGCCAATCAATCATTAGCTCACCCATTGGAGTCAAATTTCAGTGAGATTTTAACTAGATTACTCTTTCAAAAAGATAATTTTTCATGCCAATTGACCTATGCTTATCAACAGCATGGAGGCAACACTTTTGGCAATTACGGAGGAGATATGTTTTCCAGTTATTCTACTAGAATGGGTGATTACAATCATTCTGTTTTACAGGGAGATTTAATCCAACAACATTACTTAGGTTTAAACTTGTCCTATTTACTTATTGCTAAGTCGAACACTGCTTTTTTTAGCAGATTGGATTTTAGAAATTATTTAACTCTTCAAAAAGAAAACAATTTACTTTTTTCAATGGGGATAAGGTCTAATATTTGGAACACCTACTTAGATTATTAATTATTGTTGAAAAAAATTATTTTTGCACCGCATATGCAAAAAGAAGTTAAAGAATCATCTTCAGCTCAATTTTCTGTTAAGCTTAAAGTTAAAGGTTATGCTGACCTTCTTAAGCTCAGACTTTCTGCATTGGTAGTGGTAAGCGCAATTTTAGGTTATTTTATTGCACCTGGCGAAGCTGATTTAACTGCTGTTGTTTATCTTTTTCTAGGGGGGTTTCTTGTTACAGGAGCTTCAAACGCATTAAATCAAGTTTGGGAAAGGGATTTAGATAAGTTAATGTCTAGAACTCAAAATCGACCTATTCCCACTGGAGTTCTTAGCGTTAAAGAAAGCTTATTTTTTGCTGTTTGCTGTTTTTTAATTGGAATTTTCTTGCTTTGGAAAATAAATTTTTCATGTGCTGTTTTAGGGGCTTTTGCCTTAGGATCATATGTATTTGTGTATACTCCCTTAAAAACAGTAAGCCCAATTGCTGTACTAGTTGGTGCTTTTCCAGGAAGTATTCCTCCAATGCTTGGTTATGTTGCAGCATCAGGTACATTTGGTTTGGAGCCAGGTATTTTATTTTTTATTCAGTTTTTTTGGCAATTTCCTCATTTTTGGTCCATAGCCTGGAGCCTTGATGAGGATTATAAAAAGGCGGGTTTTAAAATGTTGCCATCAGGATTTAGAGATAAAAAAAGTGCGTTTCAAATTATGCTCTATACAGCTTTTTTAATTCCTGTTTCTATGCTTCCATGGGTTGTTGAAATTAGTGGTGTTTTTTCTATGTTTCTAGCAATAATTTTTGGGATATTAATTTTAATTCCTGCTGTAAGATTACATCAAAGTTTAAAAATGAAATACGCTAAACAAGTAATGTTTTATTCTTTTGCCTATTTACCTTTGTTGTTGTTAATATTTTTTCTTGATAAAGTTTAATTCATGAGTTTTTCTTCAAATACGAAGCCTAAAAGAACAGATAAAATAAATGTATACTCAAGCCTAGTATATGTTGGTGTTGTTTCAAGTATTATGTTTTTTGCTGGTTTAAGTAGTGCAGTATTGGTTAGAAAAATGGATAAGTTTTGGGTAAACATCCATCTCCCCGAATTTTTTATGTACAGCACATTGGTTATTTTAATTAGTAGTCTTACCCTAATTATTTCTTTTCGTGCCGCAAAAAAAGGAAATTTAAAACAGCTTAAAGGGTATCTTATTCTTTCATTAATCTTGGGGTTTAGTTTTTGTGTATTTCAATATTTTGGCTGGAAACAGTACTACAACAGTGGGAATGCTGTAAAATCTTTTATTACTTATGTATACGGTCAGTACGGTCAAACATATTATTTGACTAAAGATGGAGATAATATTTCCTACAATGGTAACAACTACGAGATTGATGGTGTTGAGTTGTCTTCCAAGGAGGTTGAACAAATGCAACGTTTTGCTTATCAAATCTGTGGGGATGATTATGGGTATAAGTCAAAAAAAATTGCGGTTAAAAATTACAACAAACCTTTTGCTGTTCATAGATCTACTGATAACAAGCAAGTTCAGTTCAATAATGGTAGTCCTTTTATAGATAATGTTAATTTATCTGAAGTTGATAGAGATGAACTTTTCAAGTTCGCTTTTGGAATTTATCAGAACAAACCTTTTTTCATGTTGGAGGGAGAATATGGAAAAGACTTTTCTTTTTCATTAAATGGTGAGGATTTATATTACGATAAGAAGAGATTATTTTTCCCTGAAAGAAGACTTAATGATCAGGAAATAAAATCAATTGAAAAGACCGTATTTCAGGGAGGGCAGGAGTACATTGTTCGAAATGGAGAGGTAACAATAAATGGAGAAACTGTAGATCTTGCAGAGTTTGAAACTTATTTTATGCTAAATAATGGCATTGAAATTGAGCTTAAAAATGGTGTTTGGACTCAGCTTAGGCAAGAATTAAACTCTACACAGTATGGAGAGTTTTTTCAAACCACTAATGTTTCAAGTAGTTTTGTTTGGGTTTTAACGGTGGCACATTTTTTACATATTCTTCTAGGATTAACAATCTTGTTGGTAGTTTTTATTAGATCAACAATGAATAAATACAACGAAAATAATCAGGCTGGTCTAAAAGCAGGAAGTATATTTTGGCATTTTATTGGGCTTTTGTGGGTCTATTTATATGTATTTTTAGAATATATTAACTAAACTTGTAGTCGAAAAGTAAGTCATATGGCACAGCACGCAGAAAATATTACCAAAGAAGAACTTTGGGGGGGGAATGGATCTCCATTTAGAATTTCTTATGGGAAACAATGGATGTGGATGTTTTTGGTCTCCGATGCTCTAACTTTTGGATCCTTATTAACTGCCTATGGTTTTGCTCGTCATCAGGCTGATGCTTGGCCAATTGGGGAGGAAACATTTAATGCTATGCCTTTTTTAGGTAATGGCTATCCTTTGCTTTATGTGGCTTTAATGACTTTTATCCTTATTGTGAGTTCTGTAACAATGGTACTTGCTGTTGAAGCAGGTCATCGATTAGATAAAAAGGGAGTAACTAAGTGGCTGCTGTTAACCGTAGTTGGTGGATTGTTTTTTGTTGGTTCTCAAGCTTGGGAATGGTATCACTTTATTCATGGTACTCACTATGGTAGTGTGTTAACTGCTGATGGTTGGGCTGTTGTAGATTATGTTAATGAAGGTAAAGACTTAATTCTAAAGTTTGGTAGAGGTGTCATTGTTGATGGTGCTGCTGCGCAGTCCTTATTCGATGGTGCTACTGCAACAATGCAGGGAGCTAATTTAATTGAAAATGAATATGCTCCTGAGGTTCCTCAGTATGCAAATTTCTTTTTCTTCATTACAGGGTTTCATGGTTTTCACGTTTTCTCAGGTGTTGTTTTTAACTTGATTATTTTAATCAACGTTATTCGTGGTGTTTACGATAAAAGAGGACATTTTGAAATGGTTGAAAAAGTAGGGTTATACTGGCACTTTGTAGATTTAGTTTGGGTATTTGTGTTTACTTTTTTCTACCTTGTATAATACGTTATTATGGAAAGAGACGATTTAATTCACGACAATTTATACTCTTTATCAGCAAATCATGATGAGGAACACGGTAAAGCAATTCGTAAAAAAATATGGCAAGTAACAGCCATTTTGACGGCAATTACTATTGTTGAGGTATGTACAGGTGCATTTATAAAGCAATATTATGAGGGTGTTGCCAATGAGTTTTGGTGGATAATTAAATGGTCTTTTATTATCCTAACTGTTGTTAAGGCCGCGTATATTGTTCTTGTTTTCATGCACTTGGGTGATGAAAGAAAGAACTTTAAATGGGTTATACTAGGGCCATATATTTTATTTATTGCATATTTAATTTTCATTTGTCTTTCTGAAGCCTCCTATTGGAACGAAGTATTTAATGGTCCGGGCAGTATAACTCCATGATAAATAATTTAAAATTTCTTATCCCCAAGAAAGGTGCAATAATACTTTCTTCAATATTAATTTTTTTTCTTGCGCTTATTTTTTTCTTAACCAAAGGAGATCCTGTATTTCCTCCTTTACCAACGTTTGCTAAAGTTGAAAAAGAAGTTTCTTTTAAAAATGAAAATGGAAAAATTATTACTAAAAAAGATTTAGAGGGTAAAATACTCTTGGTAAATTATTTATCTACAACCTGTCCTTTAAATTTTCCAAAAGAATGCCCTATTAGTTTTGGAGTGTTTAAATTTTTCATTTACAATCAGCTAGTAGATAATACGGGGTTTAAAGACGTTAGAGTAGTTTCTGTTTTTTTAGACTCAACTGATTCAGAAACCTTTTCAAAAAAAATTAAAGAATTTAGAGCATATCATCAGTTAGATTCTGAAAAATGGATCTTTGTTCAAGGAAATGAAAACCCATTTTTTGACGTGAATCTATCTCAGGGAAATCCATGGAATAAAAAGGACACTATTTATGGATACGAAAAAGAGGCCTACATTATGACCTTAATGATTGATAAAGAATTTAACGTAAGAGGAAAATACATGACTATATTGGCTCCTGAAGTTAGAAGAATTACTAAGGAGATTAGCTTACTTATAAGGGAGGAAAATGAAAATTAGCGGCTTATTTTTTCTAATGCTTTTTTGTTTTTCGAGTTGTGTTTCAATTACTGAAAAACCGTTACCTATTTATGGATATAAAGAGTTTGATGATCTTCAAGAAAACGACACCTTATATCACACTATACCAAAATGGTCCTTTGTAAATCAATATGGAGAACAGGTTAACTCTTCATTTTACGAAGGAGAAATTTACGTTGTTTATTTCTTTTTTAGCCATTGTCCTACTATCTGTCCAGCTATGACCATGAACATGGTTAAGCTACAGCAACAAACCACAGCATTGGATATTAAATTTCTGTCTTTTACTGTAGACCCCAAAAAAGATTCTTCTGAAAGGCTGTTCTGGTATCAGGACGCTTTTGGAATTAATGGTGAAAATTGGAATTTGCTAACTGGAAATCAAAACGCTATATATTCTCTAGGAGTTAATGGTTTTTTAGTTCCTAATCAAGAGGATGCTCTTGCTCCTGGGGGGTTTTTACATTCAGAAAAAATTATGCTTATTGATTCTAAGGGAAGAATTAGAGGATATTACGATGGAACTGATGAAGATCAAGTAGCAGTTATCTTAAATGATATTTCAAGGTTAAAACAAGAATAAACACTTTTTTATTTATTTGTAATAATCAATTAAATTTGAAGTATGAACTTACCAGAACCATCTTTTACTAAGAATGACAAACTAGCCAATATTCTTATTTGGACTGTTTCTGCTGTTGTTTTTGCGGTAGTAGTTTTATTGCACGAACTCAAATTTGACGTGGATCTTGGTTTTGATGTGCATATATTTGCTCAGCTAAACGCTTTTATTAATGGAGTTGTTGCTTTTCTTTTAATTTTAGGATTGTATCTTATAAAAGTAAAAAAATACCTTTTACACAAGAAAGTAATGAATTTATCCATTCTTCTTTCTTTGTTGTTTTTGCTTTCTTATATCGCTCATCATATTCTCGCAGATAGCACTTCCTATGGAGGTCAAGGGTTGGCCAAAACAGTATATTATTTCATTTTAATTACCCATATTTTACTTGCTGGGCTTTCTTTGCCATTTATTTTGTTTTCTGCATATAGAGCTTCTATTTCAGAGTTTTCTGCCCACAAAAAGCTCACTAAATATGTTTATCCAGTATGGTTGTATGTTGCCATTACTGGAGTTGTTGTTTTTCTAATGATTTCACCTTATTACAATTGAATAGGATTATTAAAATAGCGTTTTTTTTAGTCTTTATTTGTACTGAATTTGCAACCTATTCTCAAGGTTGTTCAACTTGTAGAGCCCAAATAATTACAAGTAATAAAGACGATCTTTCTGTAGGAAATGGAATTAATATTGGGATTCTTTTTCTTATGGTTGTTCCATACATTATACTTTTCTTTTTGTTTAGGAAAAAAATAATTTCGGTATATAATCAGCTATTTAGGTCTAAATAATTAGACTATAAAATCAATTGAATAGGTTTCTCTGTTATATTTGTTATAGTTCTTTAAGTTTATCAAGAAAGGTGGAGGGATTAGGCCCATTGAAACCTTAGCAACCCCCTATAAGGGTAGGTGCTAATTCCAGTTACGTAAGTAATAAAGATAAGTGATAAAGAAAAGTTTAAACTAATATTATCTCTATCGATTCTTTTCGTTAGAGATTTTTTTTAATACCACTTGAATTGAAAAAAAGTATAGAAGATGTAGTTAAAGATAGAATTTTGATTCTTGATGGAGCAATGGGGACCATGATTCAGCAGTACTCTTTATCTGAAGAGGATTTTAGAAAAGAGTGGTTTGAAGAGCATAATCAACCATTAAAAGGAAATAATGATTTACTTTCATTAACAAGGCCAGATATTATTAAGGCTATTCATCGTGCATATTTTGAAGCAGGGGCAGACATTGTTGAAACCAACACTTTTTCAGGAACTTCCATTGCTCAGGCAGATTATGCATTAGAAAAATATGCGTATGAAATTAATTTTCATGGAGCAAAGATTGCAGCTGAAGTTGCAGCTGAATTTTCTGCCAATGAGCCTGATAAACCTAGATATGTAGCTGGATCTATTGGACCTACAAACAGAACTTCCTCAATATCTCCTGATGTTAATGATCCTGGTTATAGAAATGTTACTTTTGATGAGCTAAATCTTGCTTATCAACAGCAAATTAAAGGACTAATTGAAGGAGGTTCAGATTTATTATTAATTGAAACCATTTTTGATACTTTAAATGCCAAGGCTGCACTTTTTGCTATTCAGGAAGTATTTAATGAGTTGAATACTAAGCTACCCGTCATGGTTTCAGGAACCATTACTGATGCTAGCGGAAGAACACTTACGGGACAAACAACTGAAGCTTTTCTTGTTTCTTTATCTCATTATTCACTGTTTAGTATTGGCTTAAATTGTGCTTTAGGGGCTGATGATATGCGACCATACTTAAAAACGCTTTCTAAAAGAAGTGAATTTTTAACAAGTGCTCATCCTAATGCAGGCCTGCCAAATGAGTTTGGAGAGTATGATGAAACACCTGAAATGATGGTTGCTCAAATAAAGAAATTTTTAGATGATGGGTTAATTAATATTGTTGGGGGGTGTTGTGGGACTACACCTGATCATATTCGTGCTATTGCAGCTATTGCCAAGGATTATTCTCCAAGAAAATTAAAAAATAATTAATTTATATGAGTCTTCATCCAGAATATTCAGGCAATTACATCTATAAGTGGACTGCTCTTCCTCCAATGAAACTGAGTGGTTTGGAACCATTGGTCGTTTCTGCCGATGTTAATTTTATAAATATTGGGGAAAGAACAAATGTTACTGGTTCTAAAAAGTTTTTGCGATTAATCAAGGAGGGAAGCTTTGAAGAAGCATTAGACGTTGCTAGAAATCAGGTTGAGGGAGGAGCACAGATTATTGACATTAACATGGATGAAGGCCTTTTGGATGGTGTTGAGTCGATAAAAAAGTTTTTAAACTTAATTGCTGCTGAACCTGACATTTCCAGAGTTCCTGTAATGATAGATTCATCTAAATGGGAGATTATTGAAGCTGGATTGCAATGCATTCAGGGGAAGGGAGTGGTGAATTCTATTTCTTTGAAATCTGGTGAGGAAGAATTTATTTTTCAAGCTAAAAAAATTAAGCAATATGGTGCAGCTGTTATAATTATGGCCTTTGATGAAAATGGGCAGGCAGATACCTATAAAAGGAGAATTGATATTTGTAAAAGATCCTATGATATTCTAGTAGAAAAAGTAAACTTCCCTAAACAAGATATTATTTTTGATCCTAATATTTTTCCTGTTGCTACTGGAATTGAAGAGCACAATAACAATGCAATGGATTTTTTCTTGGCCACAAGATGGATTAGAGAAAATCTACCAGGAGCACATGTTAGTGGTGGAGTGAGTAACGTATCTTTTTCTTTTAGGGGAAATAATGCTGTTCGTGAGGCAATGCACTCTGCCTTTTTATATCATGCTATTAACGAAGGAATGGATATGGGTATAGTTAATCCTACTATGCTTGAAGTTTACGATAGTATTCCTAAAGATTTACTGGATAAAGTAGAGGATGTGCTTTTAAATAGAAGGGATGATGCAACAGAGCGGTTGTTGGATTTTGCTGAGTCGGTTAAAGGTGAATCTAAAAAGGAGGATAAAGTTTTAGAGTGGAGAGCATTTTCATTAGAAAAAAAGATAGAGCATGCACTTGTTAAAGGAATTACGGAATTCATTGAAGAGGATACTGAAGAGGCTAGAATAAATAGTGCCAAGCCATTAGAAGTTATTGAGGGCCCTCTTATGAGTGGAATGAATGTGGTAGGTGACTTATTTGGTTCTGGTAAAATGTTTCTTCCACAAGTTGTTAAATCTGCCAGGGTAATGAAAAAAGCTGTTGCTTACTTAACCCCTTTTATTGAAAAGGAAAAGGGAGGGGGCAAAGTTCAAAGTAATGGTAAAATTATTATGGCTACTGTGAAGGGTGATGTTCACGATATTGGTAAAAATATTGTTGGTGTTGTTTTAGGTTGTAATAATTTTGAAATTATTGATTTGGGTGTTATGGTTCCTGCCAATAAAATTATTGATGCAGCTGTTCAAGAGAATGCAGATATTATTGGTCTTAGCGGTTTAATAACACCCTCATTAGACGAAATGATTGATGTTGCTCGAGAAATGACCAAAAGAAAGGTGCATTTGCCTTTGCTGATTGGTGGGGCTACAACGTCTAAAGTTCATACAGCTGTTAAAATTGAACAAGAGCTTACCGGAAGTCAGGCTGTTCATGTATTAGACGCTTCTAGATCAGTTACAGTAGTTAATAGTTTATTAGGCGATAAAAAGCTTAATTACCAGAATGAAATAAAACAGGACTACCAACGCATAAGAGATCAGTATGTTGGCAGAAATAAGCAAAAACCATTTTTGAGCATAAAAAAGGCAAGAGAGAATAGGTTACAATTGCAGTGGGAAAATTACTCTCCAGTTGTCCCATTAAAAATGGGAATACATTTAATCGATAAATTGGATTTAAATATCCTTTCCAATTATATTGATTGGACTCCTTTTTTTCTTACTTGGGAGCTTCACGGAAGGTTTCCAAAACTATTAAAGGATAAAGTGATTGGAGAAGAAGCCACAAATTTATATGCTGACGCTACTCAAATGCTTAGTAAAATAATCAATGAAGGTTGGCTTGAAGCGAAAGCAGTATATGGCTTTTGGAAAGCCAATTCAACAGCTAAAGATGAAATAAATATCTATGATTCTGATGATAAATTACTTGCTGTTTCTCAAAGTTTACGTCAGCAAAATAAAAAAGCTACTGGAACTTTTAACCTTAGTCTTTCAGATTATATTGCACCAGAGGCTTCTAAAAAAGAGGATTATATTGGTGCTTTTGCTGTTACTGCAGGATTAAAAATTGAAAAGAAAATCACTGAATTTGAAGAGGCTTTAGATGATTATAATTCTATACTGCTTAAAGCTTTAGCTGATCGATTAGCTGAGGCTGCTGCCGAATATCTTCATGAAAAAGTTCGAAAAGAATACTGGGGGTATTCTAAAAATGAAAAGTTTGACAATCAAGAGCTTATAAGAGAAAAGTACAAAGGTATTCGGCCTGCCCCTGGATATCCTGCATGTCCTGATCATACGGAAAAGCAAACTATTTTTAAGCTATTAAATGTAACTCAACTCACAGGAATTTCACTTACTGAATCTTTAGCAATGCTTCCTGCAGCATCTGTTTCTGGATGGTATTTTGCTCATCCTGAAGCTAAGTATTTTGGACTAGGTAAAATAAAAATGGACCAGGTAGAAGATATTGCCAAAAGAAAGGGAGTAAGCCTAGATCAAATGAAAAAGTGGCTATCACCAAATATTATTGATTAGTTTTTAAGATTGATGGTAAAAAAATCATTAAATGGAATACACATAGATTCATTACATACCATGTAAGCAATTTCAAGTTTTAATTCAACATTATCAGAAAATATTTTTATCTCCTGCTCAAAGCTTGCCTTTTTTTCAAAATAGCTAACCTGAACACCAAAATTATGATCATATAAAGAAATGGGGTTGCCCTCTTTAATTTCCCCAACAAGTTGGTAGTTTGAGTTTTCGGAGAAATGAAACTCAGTAGGTAAGGGGCCTTCATTTGGATTGGGAACGTTTACTGCATATAAGTGCCAAGTACTATCAATGGTAGCATTAATTTCAATGCTAGAGTTATTGTTGTTTTGCTTAATGTCCCAAGTAACTGGAGTCTGGGAAAAAGAAATCAAACAACAAAAGCAAAAGGAAAGTGTAACAAATAAAGCTTTCATTTATTTTGCTTTATTGTAAAGCGCTAATCCTTCAGATAACCAGGAGCTAAAGTCTTCAGCATTACCATGATGCTCGTAATCAGCAGATCCATTTTCTAAATCTTCTCCATTTGGACCTAACATTCTATAGTAAGGTTGTGTATTGGCTTTATAGGTTGTTGCTTGGTAATGGCTCCATTTATTGCCAATTGTTTTTAATTTTTTCATTTTACCTTCATACACTTCTACTTCAATTTGCTCATTTTTAGGGAGTTCTCTTTTGTCATCAACATATAGAGATATAACAACCACATCATTTGTTAACATTTCAATAACACCAGGCTCTCCCCAAACGTTTTCTTCCATTTTTCTGCAATTAACACAAGCATGACCTGTGAAATCTAAAAACGCAGGTTTGTTGTTTTGTTTTGCAAAAGCCAATCCTTTATCTAAATCGTGAAATACAGGAAGACCTTGAGGACCTATATGAGTGTCAGTTCCGTGATGATCTGAATTAGCTACTGAACCACCTCCTTTTGAAGAGCCTACGCCATATGGAGATTCACTATAAGCCATAGGTGGTGGAAATCCACTAATTAGCTTTAATGGCGCACCCCACAAACCGGGGATAAGATAGATTACAAAAATAACAGTACTAATTCCTAAAATAGTTCTTCCAACAGAGAGTCTTTCTATTGGGCTATCGTGTGGTAAAGAAATAAATCCAAATAAATAAAGTGCAAGTACTGCAAAAACACCAATCCATATGGCTAAAAATAATTCACGTTCTAAATAGTGCCCCTGCACCACTAAGTCAGCGTTTGATAAAAACTTAAAGGCTAGAGCAAGTTCTAAAAATCCTAAGAAAACCTTAACGGTATTTAACCATCCACCAGATTTTGGAAGTGAATTTAACCAACCAGGAAAAGCAGCAAATAAACCAAATGGCAATGCAAGAGCTAAAGAAAAACCAAACATACCTACAAATGGACCAATTCCTCCAATTGTGGCAGCTTCAACAAGAAGAGTTCCAACAATTGGGCCAGTGCATGAAAAGGAAACTAAAGCAAGGGTGAAAGCCATAAAAAAGATTCCTATTAATCCTCCTTTATCTGAAGCAGAGTCAGCTTTATTTATCCAGGAGTTTGGAAGTGTTATTTCAAATGCACCCATAAAAGAGATCGCAAAAACAACTAAAAGAACAAAGAAAAAGATGTTAAACCATACATTGGTAGATAAAGCGTTTAAGGCGTCTGAACCAAAAATTGCGGTAACTAAGGTGCCTAAAAAAACATAAATAATAATTATGGATAGTCCATAGAAAATAGCATTTCTAATTCCGGCAGACTTATTTTGACTTTGCTTGGTGAAGAAGCTTACCGTCATGGGAATCATTGGAAATACACAAGGGGTTAACAAAGCAGCAAAACCACTTATAAATGATAAAAAGAAAATAACTATAAGAGATTTATTAGTTGATTTTTTTTCTTGACTATCATTTTTTTCAGTTAAAGCAACAGCAGATTCGTCACCAGAACACCCTTTTACAGAAATTTCGAAATCTTCATCATAAGGAGGGAGGCAGTGCGTATCATCGCATGTCTGAAAAGAATAATAACCCTTAATTGTAATGTCATCTTTATTTTTCAGGATTATCTTTTTTCGCATTTCGATTGTTCCCGAATGCCAGTAAAGATGTTCATCGATTAATGAATCATATAGATGAACAGGATCTGGTTCATATATCGAATCCTCTACATCATAATCTGGGTTATCATTAATGTTAATTGATGTTGGAATAGAGAAACAGTCTAGTGGTAAATTGGCTGCACTTATATGCCAATGGTCATCCATAGTGATTTTAGCTATTAGCGTAACCTCACAATCAACTTGTTCATAACTGATTTCCCAAATTACTTTTTCACTTGGATCTTCAATTTGCCCAAATGAAATCAATAAGCTTAAAACAAAGAATAGAGAAAGATTAATTTTTTTAAACATCACAAATAAAATTTATATCTCCAAAGTTAACAGATTAACTTAACGAAGGTTAGAAAAAGTATGATCTATAATTGGAATCTTAAGACAAGATAATTTAGAGAATAACATCAACTAAACGGTGAATTGGAATGGTAACACCCTTTTTGAGTACTATGTTTTTATCACCAACTGCCCAAATGGTGGTTTGCACCTCTTTTACACCTTCCTGGTCTTCAAAAATGATTCTCATCTTTGTTCGATGAACATTTCCTAAAATCATAGAGCGTTTTAACTTCTTTTTAAGAAGAACAAGTTGCTCTTTAGATTTATTTAAAGGTTTAGAGGGAAAGTTTAAACCAGGAATAGTTTCCTTTTCAATGAGTACAGTTTTATAGGTAGTAACCATGTAAAATTAGTTTTAGTAAAGTGGTGCCAAAATATATCTTACGAAAAAAAAATAAATATGTTACAATTTTTCCGTTTTTTAAGCCTTTAGTATAAGACAACTTTTTGATGTAGAAGTAATTTTATATTGTTCACTAATGCGATGCTTAACAACCCAAATAATTTCGTTATCACTTTCAACAATCCAAGTATTTTCTTTTTGATTTAAGGGGATTTTTTCGTCAATAAGAAAGTCACTTATTTTCTTCTTATTTTTCATTCCAATTGGAGTAAAAAAATCTCCCTTTTCCCATCTTCTTATTTTTAAAGGAAAAACAAGTTTGTCTATATCCAAATAGGCTGAATTATTATTTTTAGAAAAGCTATCAGGAATAGTGGTTTTAACAGCTTTTAAATTAAATGGAGCATTACAACTTAAGTTCTCGTTAATAAAATACAATTGATTATTGTAAACTTGTTTTTTTTGAACAATCCATTTTCCTCTATCTATAAACAGTTCGTATGAAGAAGAAATGAACTTTTTACCTGTTTGATGTTCTTTGCTTACAAGGGAGCAAACCTGTGAATGATTAAACCCATAAGGTTTTAAAAACTGGTACCAAATTCCCAATTCCAAATGTGCTGGGGGAGTAATGTAAATCACATCATCTTTATGCTCTAAAAATGGAGCTAACCGCTCATTTATTAAGGATTTTAAAAGCTGATTTTCAGTGGATATGTTTTCTAATGTTAACTCCATTCCTGCTAAAAAATTTGGAAACCTTTTTTCAAGTAAAGGAGTAATGTTGTTTCGAATAAAATTCCTATCGTATTTAGAATCTAAATTGCTGCTGTCATTTAAGTAAGGGATGTTATTTTGCTTAGCATAAGTAATCATCTCTTTCTTGGGAGTTAATAAAAATGGGCGAATGTAATTTTTTCTTTTAGTTGGAATCCCAGATAACCCAGTTGTTCCAGATCCCCGAATAGCATTTAAAAAGAAAGTTTCAATATTATCTTCTTTTTGATGGGCGGTTACAACATAATCAAAGTGGTGTTCAAAGATGAGTTTATCAAAAAAACAATAGCGTATTTCTCTAGCTGCCTCTTGAATGGAAAGCTGATGTTTGTTGGCGTAGTTTTCAGCATTTTCATGAATAATAAAGCAGTTAATCTTGTGCTTATTGCAATACTTTTGCACCAAAGCTGTTTCCTTTTCGCTTTCTTTTGCCCTTAGAGAATAATTTACATGTGCAGCGCAAACGTTTAATCCTTGTTCTTTTGCTATAGCTAAGGCAGTCATTGAATCTACCCCACCAGAAACAGCAATTAGAAATTTTGATTGCTTATTAATAGCATGTTTTTTAAAAAATGTTTGATATGTGTTTTCAATAGCGCTCATTCGCAGGCTTTTATTAACGCATCTGCCTTTACTAAAGTTTCTTCGTACTCCTTTTCAGGGTTACTATCTATAGTAATTGCCCCACCCACATTAAAACAAAGCGTTTGATTTATTTTATTGTAAATAAGTGTTCTTATAACCACATTTAAATCAAAATCTCCTCCAGGATGAATTATTCCAATAGAACCTGAATATAAACCTCTTTTAGTGGTTTCGTAGTGTTCCATTAATTCCATGGCTTTTATTTTTGGAACACCAGTCATAGATCCCATAGGAAATAAAGCTTTAAGTATAGTAGAGAAGGAAATGTTTTTATGGATTTTGCAACTAACGGTAGAGATAAGCTGATGAATGTTTTCAAATGAATAAACCTTACATAATTCATCTACTGAAACAGAATTTTTAGTTGCGATTTTGCTTAAATCGTTTCTTACAAGATCAACAATCATGATATTTTCAGTTCTCTCTTTTGGGTCTGCTTTAAGTTGCTTTATAATTTTTTTGTCTAAATCCTTGTTTGCTACTTTTTTAGCAGTTCCCTTTATGGGCTGAGAAATTAGTTTGTCCCCTCTTTTTTTGATAAACCTTTCAGGACTTGCACAAAGAATAACATGATTTTTTAAATCTGCATATACAGAAAAAGGTGCTTTTGTTAGAGCGTTTAGCTTTTGAAATAGCTCGTGGGGATTTAAAAGTTTGTTTTTTGAAGTCCAACCATAGCAAAAATTTGTTTCGTAGATGTCTCCAAGTTGAATGTGCTCTTTTATTTTATTAACTCTGTTGAGGTATTCTTTTTTGTCTATTTCAGGGTTAAATAAAAAAGTGTTGTTGTTGGAAATAGATGAAATTGGAAAAGACTTTTTGTTTGCTATTTTTTCAGGAACAATACAATGTAAAATTGGGAATTGAACTGGGTCTGTATTGTTTGAAGCTAAATTTTCAATATTGTTTTTTAATTCATAGGACAGGAAAATAAGCTTCGTTTCTAAATCGTGTTTTTCAAGAAAAGCATCGAGTTTTAAAAATAAACCTGTAGTATTAGAAGTGATAATTAGTTCATCTTTAATTCCGCTATAATGGTATTGTCCAATAATTGTATTCATAGAAATTAAGCTATTGAGTACTTAATTTTAAAAAGATTCTCTTATGATAAGATCCAGACTTTTAGCCCAATCATCATTGTCATTTAAAGAAGGTACAAGGTCCAGTTTATCGCCTCCGTTTTCTTTAAATAGATTTAAATATTCCTCAGAAATTTCAATGGTAGTTTCCAAACAATCGGCAACAAATGCAGGAGAGAAAACCAATAATTTTTTTGAGCCTTTTTTCCCAAGATTTTCAATAACATGATCGGTGTAAGGCATTAACCAGGGGTCTTTTCCTAACCTTGATTGAAAGCAGGTTGAATATTTTCCTGGTTCAAGCTTTAATTTATCCACAATAATTCTAGTGGTTGCATAACATGCCGCCTTGTAACAATGCGTATTGTCGTCATTAATTTCTGTCTCACAGGAGTGATCGGAACAAGGTTTTCCATCAAGATATACTTTATCTACATGTCTTTCAGGGATACCATGGTATGAAAAAACAACATGATCGTAATCGTTTAAATTGAATTTATTGGCTCTATTTAAAATGCATTGAATAAATTCTGGATGACTGTAAAACTGACCAATGACACGGACTTCTGGAATAACCCACCATTTATTTATAATCTTAAATGCTTTCTCAATAGTTGACCCGCTTGAAGCGGAAGCATATTGGGGATATAAGGGAAAAAGATATAGCTGATCATAATTTTCTAATCTCATCTTCCCAAGAACATCTTCCATACTTGGAGATCCATACCTCATGGCTAATTCAATAGAATAGTCAGTATTAGAAATAGCGTTAAGCTTCTTGGTTAGGTTTTTACCATAGGTAAGTAGAGGAGACTTACCATGACCAATTTTAAATAATTTTTTGTATTCTTTAGCCGATTTTGGAGCACGAAATGGAACAATAATTAAGTTTACTAAAAGTAGTCTAGCGAGTTTACCTATATCAATTACTCTTGGATCATTTAAAAACTCCCTCAAATAAACTCTTACATCTTTAACAGATGGGCTATCGGGAGTTCCCAAATTTAAAATTAGTACACCTATTTTTTTCCTTTTCATGGTTTTTAAATGTGAAGAGGACGCTCTGCAGTAGCAGATAAAGCAGCCTCTTTCACAGCTTCGCTATAGGTAGGATGTGGATGGCAAATCCTAGCAATATCTTCTGCACTTGCTCTATATTCCATTGCAACAACAGCCTCCATAATCAAATCAGCAGCCCTAGGAGCAACCATATGTACGCCAAGAACCTCATCTGTTTTTTTATCGGAGATGATCTTAATGACACCTTGAATATCCATTGAAGCTCTAGCTCTTCCAAGAGCTCTAATCGGGAATTGACCAACTTTATAATTAGCACCACTCTCTTTTAGTTGCTCTTCAGTTTTGCCAACAGCAGCAACTTCTGGCCAGGTGTAAACTACGCCTGGAATTAAATTGTGGTTAATATGGGGCCTTTGACCAGCTATAAGCTCAGCAACAAACACACCTTCTTCTTCTGCCTTATGAGCAAGCATTGCCCCTTTAACGACATCTCCAATAGCATAAACATTGGAAACAGAAGTTTGAAGGTTTTCATTCACTTCAATTCTGCCAGCTTTATCTGTTGATGCTCCAATGGCCTCTAAATTAAGACCGTCAGTGTAGGGTTTTCTGCCAACAGATACTAAGCAATAGTCCCCTGAAAAAGAAACCTGCTGGCCTTTTTTGTTTTTGGCTTTTACCTCTACTTCTTTGCCGTTGTTTTTAACGCTTTCTACAGCATGATTAAAATTAAATTTAAAGCCTTCTCTTTTTAATACCTTCATTAATTCCTTCCCTAAGGTTTTATCCATAGAAGGAATAAGTGAGTCTGCATATTCAAGAACTGTTACTTGAGACCCTAAACGAGCATAAACAGAACCTAATTCTAGTCCAATAACTCCACCACCAATAACAATTAAATTTTTCGGAATTTCTTTAAGACTCAACGCTTCAGTTGATGTAATTATTCTTTTTTTATCGAGTTCCATTCCAGGAAAAAAATTTGGCTTTGATCCTGTAGCGACAATTACATTGGTAGTTTCAATTTTTGATTCTTTCTTTCCTTTAATTTGAATAGTAGTAGGGTTTATAAATGATCCAACGCCTTGAATAACATCTATTTTATTTTTATCCATTAGGAATTTAACTCCATCGCAAGTTTGGCTGATAACTTCTTTTTTTCTTTCCATCATCTGAGCCAAATCTACTTTGGGTTCATCTATTACAATACCATGTTTCTGAAAGTCTTTTTTAGCAGTGTGAAAATGCTCACTTGAATCCAACAATGCCTTTGAAGGAATGCATCCAACATTTAAACAAGTCCCTCCAAGGGTATCGTATTTTTCAACTAAAGCAGTTTTTAATCCAAGTTGTGCGCAACGAATGGCAGCAACATATCCACCTGGACCAGAACCTATAACAGTAACATCGTATTTACTCATTTTCTTAAATTTATTAGCATACAAATGTAATTATTCTCTTAAAAAACAGACTTATTTGTTAAAGCCTATTCGCAAGTTTTTTTGAATTGTTAAAAAGAAAGTAATGAATTAATGCAAAAGCAATAATTAGCGGCCGAATAGCAGTATTAAATTCTTGAGGGGAAATAATCCAAAAAAGAATTAGTATAAAAAATAAAATGGTCATTATAAGGTAAAAATAGGTAAGCTTTGATTGAAGTTTTGTAGAAAAGATGGAAATAAGAGAAATACAAAGAAGTGGGTTTGCCCATAAAAGATTTAAATTATCTTTCGTTGCTCCATGATCTGTACCTATCCACATAAATAGTAAGATAGCCCCTAACTGTGTCCCTAAAAACAGCAGAGATCCAAACCAAATTTTTGAAAATAAACGTACACTTATAATTCCCGCCAACAAAGTGATAATTAACATTGCCCAGAAGTAAGTGCTTATATTTATTTTTTCTTTTGGAAGATCGAGCTCGTTGGTAAGCAATTCTGAGTTGTTTTTAACAAGGGGTATTTTTCCCCAGAGGAATCAATAATATAGCTCATGTTTAAAATCTCTTCCATGTATGAGGGTAAAAACATAAGGTGGTGGTTGCTAACTTTAACATCAATCTTTTTACCCAAAACAAGATCAATTCCTAAATCGAGCCAAGGCATTTTATTTAGTCGTAGGTCAATAATTTCTCTAAAACTGTATTTATCTGCATCAGGATGATTAGCCAGAATTAGACTATCGCCAATACTTGAAATTAGCAAGTCTCTAATTCGTGAAGAGCAATTGTCGTAAAAAAAGTCGTATTTGTAGCTTCTGTTTTCAGGTAAATAATTTTCTTTAATTGCATCGTACAGCCTTTGCTTTTGCTGTAAATTAAGGTTAAGCTGTTGTTCTCTTACTCCTCTTTTAAAATAGATGTACTCATAGATGAAATTTTGAAACTTTTGTTTGCCTAATTTATACACCAATTTTCCTTTAGCAAAATCATAACCAAATTCAGCTTGGTTTTCTGAAAATTCAAACATTCCCCAATTGTAAATCTCATCCAATGTGTTATTTCGGTCTTGTACTCGAATAGCACTATGACCAAATAAAGAATAGATTTCATTCCCTTCATCGCAAGTAAGTAAACTTATTGTGCTGCTATTGGTTAGTGTTGTTGCAAAACTTAAAAAAGGAGCAAACAAAAAAATGATTAGTAAAGACTTAAAGTTTAAAAACATCTATGGTATTTTTAGTGGTTGTCGAAGCTATATTTTCTAGGCTGCATTGGTATATGGTTGCTAGTTTTTCAGCTATTAAGATAACGTTAGTGCTACAGTTTTGTTTTCCTCTGTATGGGTGAGGGGCTAAATAAGGAGCATCTGTTTCTAGTATTAGGTGTTCAAGGCTAATGTTAGAAAGGGTTTTGTCTAACCCCGCATTTTTAAATGTAACCACCCCTCCAACGCCTAATTTAAAGCCGCCATAATCAATAATTTTATTGGCTTGATGCACATCTCCTGTAAAGCAATGAAATACTCCGGTGAGATTGTCATCATTATGGAAATCAAGCACTTCAAACAACTCATTAAATGAATCTCTTGCATGAATAACAATTGGAAGACTGTATTTTTTAGCCCAATTTAGTTGAGTAATAAATGCCTCTTTCTGAATTTCTAGTGATGTTTTATCCCAATATAAATCAATTCCAATTTCCCCAATGGCAATTATGTTGTGGTTTTTCAAATAGGACTCAATTATTGTTAGTTCGGCTAAGTAATTTTCTTTCACAGAACAAGGGTGTAATCCTATCATAGGGTAGCATATATCAGGGAAAGTTGCACAAAGATGTAATAATGGTTGAATTGACAAACTATCTATATTGGGCAAGAGAAGTTTTTGGATGTTTAAATCTTTACAAGACGAAATGGTTTTTTCAATATTTGCTGAAAATTCCGGTAAGTACAAATGAGTATGTGAGTCTATAAAGAAATTATTCATTGATTAAGTATGAAAATGAATGGTTTTTTGGATTATAGTTTACTTCTTTGAAATTAGAATTACAGTAAATTAAAAGTTTATCAAAAGTAACAAACCTAGCTTGATTCATTGATAAAATTAGATTCCTGTTGGTTGAAGAATTTTCATAATCAATTTTTTCAGTGTTGTGGTTAACTAAATTTCCGTTTACAATTTTTGAGCCACCATTAATAGAATTAAACTTTTGAAACTCCAAGACTTTTGATTTTACGTTAACACCTTTATTTTTTAAAAAATCTTCCACCCCATTTCTAAGAACATAAACTCCTTTAAAATTATCAGGCGTATTAATTAATAAAACTGATTGGGTTTTAACACAAATAGCAGATAATTTATTCAGGTATGAAGAACAAAGAAAAGAGGCATTTTTCCATTTATAAGTATCTTGAATTGTAAGAGAACAAAAAACTGTGGCTAAAATAATAGACAAAAATGGAACGTATTGACTCTTCCAATGAGAAATAAAAAAACTTATTGAAATGCAAAATATCAGCGTATTAAAGTAGCCGTATCTATCGGATTCAATTGAGTGAAAAGAAGAAGTCTCAAGAGTTATTACCGGTAAAAGGGTGATTAGGAATAAAAGTAAAATTAAAGTAAATGACCTTTTAAATTTATTTAAAGAGTAGTTTCTAAGAAAAGGAATGGTCAAACCTGCCAGCGAAATTACAACGCAAATTGCAATATATGGACTATTTGAAAATCGAAAAAAGGTGATATACTTTAAAATATAGACCCCTATAGATTTTAAAATTAAAAACAAATCAAAAGACAGGTGCCTGTCTATTCCATAGCCACCAACAAAACTGTCAAGAACAAAATATCTTGTTAAGATGTTTCCAATAACCAAAAGTGTGGTTGGTAAAAGAGTTTTTCGTATTCTTTTAAAATTGTAGTTATACCAGTCTAATGCTATAACAACAAAAGGAATAATGTAGCCCATCTCTTTACATAGAATAGAAAGTGTTAGTAACAGGTAGAAAAGAAAGTATCTGCTGTTTATGTAACACCTAATGCTGAGCAAAGCAAAAAACATACATATGGGGTAACTAATTGCTGACAACCATACCACACTTTCAGTATGATAGGGAAGTATTAAAAAAAACAATCCACAAAGGATCGGAAAAAAAACTGATAGTGAATTTTTTTGAACTTTAACAAGTAAAAAAATTTGCCAGCTCACAGCTATGTGAATAGTTAATTGTAACAAGTGAAAAGCAACGAAGTTTTCACCAAAAACTTTATACACTACAAGTTGAAATAGGTGAGTTAAGGGCAAGAAAAACGGATCATTAAAATTTTCTAGAATTAAGTCCCATCCCTTTTCTTTAGCGTTAAAAAAGAAACAAAAATCGTCAGATAACAAACCTACATAAACGCAGTTAAAGTAAGCAGTTAAGCCGATAATAGTAAAACAAAATAATATGAAATAGTTATTTGAAATTAATGTATTTAGCCTCATCTCATTAAATACATTTTACCAAAGCCTTTTTTAAAAGCATGATCTCCGCTTGTATTTCTGTGCTCAATATTTTCACCATTTATTTTAGCGGTTACTTTATAAAAGTAGATGCCGTTTGCTAATAAATCTCCAAACTGATCTCTTCCATCCCAAAAGTAATCTGTTTTATTGTGCCCAATTTTGATGTTACCTAAATCAGCCATAGTTATCTCCTTGACAACTTTACCAGAAACAGAAAAAATTTGAATTAAAATATCATCTGGAAAAACACTACCTGTTAAAGTAAATACAAAGTGAGTTTTGGTGCTAAATGGATTGGGATAATTGTAGATGTTCGTAATTTTTGAGGCTGTGATAACTTCAAAATTTATTTGATATTCGTTGTCTCCAGAATAATTGTTTTTTTTGTCTCTTGCTTGAACTTTTATTGAGTAATTTCCATCTAAAGTAAACGTTGGGTTATATTCAATTCTACAAGTGTTTTTTGAATTGTTTGCAGGAAAAAAATTCATTATATCTTCGCCATTGGAATTCTTAAAATGTATTCTTTCCCAATTATTTGATGATGGGTATAAGATAAATACACTAAAATTTGAGGTGTCTGTTTGTTCATTTAGCAGCAGAAATTCGTTTTCATCATCAAGAGAAATTACAATACTAGGAGTTGGACTAATGATATCGTTATTTAAGATGTGAATACCATCAAATGTAACATCTAACAATGGATTTGTAACATCTTCCAAAACATTGAAATTTGTTTGAAGGATATTATTGAAATAAAATTGTTCGGGTTGATCTTGCTTGCCTGTTGTAAAGTTCATTGGGTTGGCAGTAATCCACAGATTGTTATCTCCTGGAAGATTTGTAGTTGAAAAGACAATAGTGTCCATAAGAATATCTCCAGCCTTTAAAGAGTCTTGTCTTGGGTAGCTAATTGTATTTGCTGTAAAAGTTTCATCATAAATATCGTATTTAACCAATAAGCTGTCCATGTCAAATTTTGATATGTTTTCAATAACAACAGCAAATCTAATAGAGTCTCCCTCTTGAATCCCATTGTTGTTTAAATTTATAAAATATCCCTTTTTGGGATTCACAGCAAGCTCAGGGGCAGGGTCATATAATATCTGCCACCTATCAATTTGAACAGGAGTAGAATTAGCTGAATCAATGGTGTAAGCTTCCAATTGAATTTTTGGATATATGAGTGGGTCAATAGTTGATATATCTACTTGATCAAGAGTAGTGAAAAGTTCGTCAAGCAACAGGGTTTTGGTATTATTGAAAGACAATCCGTAAACTTTTAATCTTGAACTATCTTCAGTAATAGTTTCTAAAGCGTGTTGCTCCCAATATATTTTTTCCCAGTTTAGTGCGGGGCCAGCTGTACTTGATGATATATAGCCAGAGACATCGTTGCCATAAATATTAGCTTCAAAGCTTAACAATTCAACAGGATCAGCAGGATTAGCAACACCAGCCGCAACAGGGTTACTATACAGTTCAATTATGGAACTTGGATTGCCCTTTTGTGAAAACAATGCAAAGCCTACATCATCCATTCCTGGCTGAAATCCAGTAGCACCTAGATTACTAAAAGCTGTATAAAGGTTACTAGGCCATTGGTTGTATAATTGTAAAGGAGAATTGAAATTATCAGGTATATATGAATAGGCAACAACATATGATGAGTCAGGAATGTTGTTTAAAAAAGTGGCAAGATTATCCAATTGTTGAGCATTATTAAAGTGGAAAATAAAATATTTTTGGCACCTATTTCTTCCCATAGAGTTGATGCCACATGGCGAAGGACCTGGACCATTGAACTGGCCAGCACAATGAAAGCTATGACAGTCCTCGCAATTTACTCCACTTGGATGATCTACACACCATGGTTTTAGAGTGTTGTTGTCAACTACTCCAACAATTATACTTGGCCACAACCAGCCACCATAATCCATTCTCTCTCCTGATAAAGACCAGCTTGTTCCTTCCCACTGAGGACCGGTAGAAAAATTAATATTTGTTTCTACTTTAATTTTAGATATTGATGGAGAAAAATCAAAAGTTCTAGCAGGTCTATTGTATTCTATATTAATTAGAGAGTTGTTTTTAAACTGAAAGAAATGGCTTTGCCCCCAACCCCATTTATTAGGGATATATTGAAAAGAATGCTCCTTCCAATCTAATACAGAGCTGTCTGGAGAGCATCTCCAAAAATATACAGTGGAATCTGTAAAATACAATGGGTCGGAAGAGTTAATATTTGAGTTCAACCAATTATTTGGTAGCGCTTCAACAACTCCACCTGGACTATTGACTTGCTGATATTTTTTGAAGGGAGAATTAAATTCATCAGTTGTGTCAATTTCGAAAATGTAATTTTTTGCTGGTTCAAATGGATTCATTGTTGAACCTTTGAGAGTGTCAATTTGAGTTCCCACAATTGCAAAATCATAAGGCCATACGGGTTGAATTGCGTTGGATAATATTATAATGTTTTTGGTTAAAGTATTGTTGCCAAACTCATCATATTGCTCTTCAACAGCAGATAGTGGTAAGTCAATGCTAATTTCAAATTGATTGAACCCTACTGAAATTAGTGGGTTTACAGGGATTGACAAAACTACAGTATCTAAATAGTTGGTTCCTGAAATATTTCGAGAAATAATTTCACTACTTCCATCAGGATAGTAACGAATGAGCTCCAAACGAACTGAGTCTTTATAGGCTCTTCCAATATTTGTGATTACCAAATTTAATTCAAAGGTGTCAATGGATAAATTGATAGCGCTAGGGCTTTGCCATATGCGAGATGAGTCAAGAACTATCTCAGGCTTATTGTGATGATTGGTTTTTATGGCTGGGTCTCCTTGAAGAGAAAATCCGTTGTAAGTACTTTGGTAAATTGGATTCCAATCAATTCCAAATGTAAATTGATCGATTGAATCGACAGTCATTTTCATTTGCTGACCAATAGTTTTTCCATATCCTTTTGAGGCTATAAAGTCATAAAGAAAATTTACGTACTGATTGGTAAATGGTGTTATTCCTTGTTTAATTGTAGACAAAAAAGCAATAGCACCCTCATTGTCAGGAGACACTAAAGATTGTGAAAAATTCGTTGTGTCTGGATTATGTACATCACCACTATAGCAACCAATTCCGATAACCAATGGATATTTATCTTCATTATTCCAATTATCAGGTGAATCTATATTCTGACTAAAACCAATTGCTGATCCTGAATGCCCAAAAAATGTTATAATGGAAACCCCGTCTTCTAATAATTCTGCAACTTCTTGAAAATCATTATTGTTCAATGAATTGGAAAAGGGGTCTTTGGAAAAGTTATGGACATAACCTCCAAAGAGTGTGTCTTCAATAGTATTTTCAAAATAGGAAAGCCATGTAGTTATGTAATTTTGTTCTGATGTATCAGCACCTCCTCCAAAGTGGAGGATGTTTTTTTGCCATTCTTTATTGGCTAAGTTGTAAATGTCAAAAGGATTTTGTTGAAGTTCGTAGCTTATGGTCTTATTTAGGTATGAATTTAGTTCACTTGCAGAAGAACAACTTAATCTTCCAATTGGAATACTAAATCCTTTGGAATTTAAATCTAGGCCAACAGCAAAATGATTGTCAGATGATGGATATCCATAAGATGGGACCAAACATTGATTGTAAAGTGTGTTGCTATTTCTGGGATGTAAATTAGTAAAAGGTTGGGGGGCAATAGTTATGGATTTGCCAATTAAAAATAAATGTGATGGCCATGAATTCCATTCATTCATTGTCATCTTTAAAAAGCGCTTTATGGAAAGAGGGTGAAGATATATCCCTGCTCCATATTGGTGGTAAAGCTCTTCAATGTCAACAACAACAGTGTCGTAGTCTGTTGATCTATAGGCCCCATAGTTTATTGCTTCGGTCATCAATTTTTTGTGCGTAACAATAATATAGGCGTCATTTAAATTTAAAGACTCAAAATCTCTAAAAAAACCGTTTGTACCAACTGGAGAAAAATCGTTTATAGTAAAGAAATTTAAGGAGTCTGTGATATAACAAATGGAGCTATCTCCGATAGTTGAATTGGGGATTAAAACACTTCCGTTGGAGCCATTGTAAACAACTTTAATTCTTTTTATTTCGTTGTTAATTACATACAAAATGGGGTTGTTAACAGAGGAGTTTAGATTGGTGAAGTCAACTCTTGATTTTAAAGAATTAGGATTATTTGCTAAACCAAAAGTAAAAGTAGAATCACCATTGAAATTAAAATTATGGGGATACCAAAGGGTGATTTCAGAAATATGTTGTCTGTCAGTACCCTGGCCAATAGCTCCAATTTCATGAGTTATTGAAGAAGTTGATGAGTTAACGTTAACAGGAAATGAAAAATTAATTTTATCATATCCATAATAGGAGGTATCCATAATAGGTGAGTTGTTAAAATACAACTTGGTATTATGATTTGGCGGTGGTGGAGTTACTGGTGGTAATACTTCAGCAGAATTAGAGCTGATAATAGTGACCCTTGCTTTAGAAGATGGCCCTGAGCTATATACATTTTCAGAAGAAATGATTTCAGAATTGCTGTTTCCTTTTGTTAAAACAGGACCCACCCAACCTTCTCCTTTTTCAAAAAGCGGACTTGATAAACCTTCTTCCTGTTCCCCAAAAGTATAATTAGAAAAGAACTTAACATAGTTTTTATTCCAACAATAATTCCTAGGACTAAAGGAATTGAAATTGATGGAGTCTTCTTTTATCATTCTTTGGGCTCCCCCTTGAGAGGTCCATGTTAAATAATAGCGAATAGTATCGTTAAAAAGACTGTAATAAGGGTCGGTTACATATTCAGGTGAAGTATATACCAAACTGTCTAGCCAGCTAGTATTTTTTTCAGCATAAAACTCTATATAATCATCTCCGTTTAAAAATCCGTTTCCATCTTCATCCTCAATGTGAATTGCCACTTCTTTTTCTTTTCCAAATACTTGAAATTCATTGGTTGTGATTGTAGAAATGTCCACTCCGGACTGAAATAGGGTGATTTTAATAGTGTTGTATTCTAATCGGTGAATGCCAGTTTTATAAATTGGAAATTTAAAATATTGTTGAGAGTAGTTAATCCATTCATTCCCATATTGTTGACTATGATGTAATAAGGGGATTAATAGAAATATGAGTAAAATTTTTCTCAATTAGAAATTGATTTAGGGTTTAAATTAAAACGTAAGGAGAAAATATTACTATATAAAGCAACTGAGGCATCACCAATATCAGTAAGGGCATAGTCAATAGAAAGGCCTTTAATTTTAATTCCAAGTCCAATATTTGGTTGAACAGTAGTAATCTCTTTTCCGTTAAATTCAGTGGATTGCTGAATATTTCCAACTCCACTTCTTAGGAAAATAATGTTTTTAAATCCAAGCTCCATTCCAAAATGAGGATCTATAGAAAAGGGACTTGCTGAAATGAGTACATTTCTCATCCCGTCAGATGTTACATCCGCATCTAGTTCAGTAATAAGGTTGAAATTCTCTCCAATATCAAACGTTCTTGACGCACCTATAATGATTCTAGGAAGAGTAATTTCAAGACCATTTTCGGGAATTTCATTTCCAGTTAAGGTGAATGTTTCTAGCATTTCATCCGAAAGGTTGTAGCTCCAAGCATTAAAGGTGGTAGTGATATCTCTTGCTAATGCAGCAAATCGCCATTTTTTATATTGATATGAGGCGGAAAAATCCAATCCAAACCCCCATGCTTTTGCAAAATCCCCAACTTGCCTGTGAATAATTTTTGCAGACCCTCCAAGTGAAAGCCCACCTTTGAGTTTTTTCCCGTAGCTTAATAAAAAAGCCATGTCAGCAGCACTGAAATAAGAAATTCTATCGTAATTGATGTTTCCTTGTGCATCAATTAATTCTGTGGTATTGGGAATATTATCTACTCCAAAACGAATAAAGGAAACTGCGAAGGCACTTGTTGAGTCAATTCTTTTGGCAATTGCTCCATAATCGTACTTAGCTATTCCAGCAAAATATTCTGCATGCATTAAGCCTACTTGAAGATCAGAAGCTAAATTTGTAAGCCCTGTTGGGTTCCAATATCCCGAATGAACATCATTTGTTGAAGCAATAATAGAGTTAGACATTCCTAATGCTCTAGCGCCAACACCAATATTTAAAAATTCATTACTGTATTTTGGTGTGCTAGATGAACTTTGTCCATAAAAGTTGGAAACAAACAGAGTTAATAATATAAATATTGACAATCGCATAGCATAAAATTAAGGATATTGTTAGAAAAACATAAGGCGAGTATATATCTATAACCCTTATTTTACGAGTAAATTGTTTATTTGTTTGCTTTTGTTTACTGAAAAATCACTTATATGTGTTTAATTATGCAATTTAAACTACCAAAGAGTTAATTAAAATGAGATGTAATTAGATTTCTTTGTTTGTTTATTTTTGTGTTAAACAAGCGTCTTATATTATGCTAAAGCAACTGCCAAATTTTTTTACATTAATTAATCTTTCTTTGGGGTTCTTTTCCATATTGCTTTCTTCAATGGGATTCTTAACTCAAGGAGCGATTTTAATTTTAGTAGCTTCAGTTTTTGATTTTTTGGATGGATTCTTAGCAAAAAAGTTAAATGCAAGTAGTGAATTAGGTAAGCAATTGGATTCTCTTGCAGATATGGTAACATTTGGAGTTTCACCTGCAATTCTAGTTTATTTTTTATTAGCAAGTCTTCCTCAGATTATTTCACCGTATTCCAATTATATAGTTGTGTTAATACCTATATTTTCTGCTTTACGATTAGCAAAATTTAATATTGATGAAAATCAAACCAATAATTTCATTGGTTTACCAACTCCTGCCAATGCCTTGTTTTTTGTTTCTATTGTACTTTTTTTAGAAAACTCTGAACCACTTCTAAGTAAAGAAGTTACTTATAAGGCGCTACTTTTTTTAATTCTTGTTTTTTCGTATTTACTTACTTCAAAAGTTTCGTTTTTTTCATTAAAATTCACTGACTTTAATTGGAAAACAAATCAGCTTAGATATGTTTTTTTAGGGCTTTCGTTAAATCTGCTTTTTTGGTCATTTTTTCTAAATATACAGGTGCTTACTTTATCAATTATAATACTTTTGTACATCATTCTATCATTGTTAAACAACATAAAAATTAAAAATGAAATTTAAAGCGGATATTGATATTATGCCTTTAGAGGCTCTACTAGATCCTCAAGGTAAAGCAGTTTCTAAAAGCATGGGAAATCTAGGGCTTGATGAAATTTCAAATGTTAGAATAGGAAAGCACATTACTTTACAAGTTGAAGCTGGATCTGAAGCTGAAGCTTCCCAAAAGGTATCTCAGGCTTGTGACAAGCTGTTGTGTAATAAAATTATGGAAAGTTATAAATTTGAATTGTCTGAAGTTTAGACTATCGCTGATTTAAAACATTTAGTGCTTTTTCTAGCACTTGTTCAACGGATATTAATTGCATTGATTTTTCAGCACACTTTTGTTGATCAGAATTGTTTATTTTACCGTAGATACTACATGGTCTGCATGGAAGTTCAGCCCTTGATTTTTCAATAATAAGCTGTTCGTTATTTAGTGGGCCAAATCCAAAATAGTGATGAGTAGGACCCCAAATAGAGATAACTTTAGTGCCTACAAGAGAAGCAAGGTGCATATTGGCACTATCCATACTTATCATAAGATCTAACTCAGCTATAATTTCTAATTCTTTTTCAAGAGAATATTTTCCTGCAATCAAAGTGCAGTGGGTGAATTTATTAGAAAGCTCTTTTAATTGATTAACCTCATTTTCACCTCCGCCAAACAAAAGGATGGTGCAATGCGATAAACTTTCAATAAGTGAAGATATTTTAGTTAACCCCCACTCTTTGCTTTTATGGGCAGCAAAAGGAGCAATTCCAATGTGTTTCACCCCATTTTGTTTATCAATAAGCTTACTTTTCTTAGTTTTTAACCAGCTTTTTTTATTGAGATTCGCAGAAAATCCCAATTTTTCAAACGAATTTAAATACCGCTCAGTACTATGAGGAAGCCTCTCAAAAGCTGATTTCTTTTTTAAAAGCTTATTTTTTTGTTTTCTTCCCTTATTAAAACAGATGGTTTTTAGGCCGTTAAATCGAAAAAGAAGTAAAAGAAATTTTGATCTTATCACATCGTGTAGGTCAACAACTCCATCAAACTTTGCAAGCGATAAGCTATGTCTAAATAGCTTAATTAGACCAATTACTCCTTTATGTTCACCCTTTAAGTCTGCTGCAATAAAATGAAATCTTGGGTTTTTGTTAAAAAGCGGTTGATGAATTGATTTAGAAATAAACCAAATAGATAAATTGGGATTTGCTTCTAAAAGAGCATCTACAACAACAGCACTTAAGGTAACATCACCTAGAGCAGAAAACCGTATAACAAGTAGATTCAAGAATTTTGTTTTTTATATAAAATCGGATTAAGTGAATCGTCATTGTACATTTTCATTTGACGATAAACTTTAATTATTTTACTTCCATTTTTATAGTCATCAAGAAGTTGGTCGAAAGCTAAGGATAGATCATTTTGTTGTTCAAGTAATATTGAAAGTTTATGTTGGCATTTGTTTTTATGATTGGTGTCTATGTCTTTTCTTTCCACTTGCTCTTGCATGTGGTAAATTTTTAGACATAAAATAGATAATCGATCTATCACCCAGCCAGGACTTTCTGTATTTAGTGTTGCTTTTTCTGAAGGATCAGAACTTGAAAAAAGTTCAATATAGTAGTCGTCAATTCTTTCTACTAAATCGGTTCTATCTTGATTAGATTTATCTATTCTTCTTTTTAGAGCGATACCGTTTATAGGGTCAATATTAGGATCCCTAATAATATCCTCCAAATGCCACTGTACTGTGTCAATCCAATTTTTTTTGTACAATAAATCCTGAAATTCTCCAATAGGATAAGGGGATGTTAACGGGGTGTCAATATTATCGGTTTTGTGATAATCATTAATACAGTTGTTGAATACATCAATACAGTCTTTTGCCTTCATAATTATAATTTAGGAAATAATGCAGCTTTTAATTCTACAGCATCTTCAGGGCTCATTCGCCCCGCTAAAACTAAACTTAATTGTTTTCGTCTTAATGCTGAATCAAATCGTTCTTTCTCTTCCATGCTTTCGGGAATCAAAGCAGGAATATTTATTGGATTTCGGTTTTGATCAATTGCTACAAAAACAAAAATGGCTTCATTGCATTTTTCTCTGGTTCCATTGGAATTCTCAACATATACATCTACAAAAACTTCCATAGATGAGGAAAAAGCACGACTTACTTTTGCTTCTAAGGTTACAATTTCCCCAGAAGAAATAGGTCTATCAAATGAAACATTATTTATGGATGCGGTAACTACAACTCTACCACAATGTCTATGAGCAGAAATACTAGCTATTTCATCCATCCAAGCAAGAAGGCTTCCTCCAAAAAGGGTGTTTAATGTGTTGGTATCATGTGGAAGTACAACTTTTGTTTGTACAGATAGTGATTCAATGGCTTTCTTTTTCATAAATTACTTTTTATTCCATAAAATGCTGATCTTGTTTTGCCTTTTCTCCAGGATTAACATAAACTGGAGGACAATTTGCCCTTGAAGGACTTTTAAGCCAGGCAAATCTACAAGAAAAGACAATGGGTCGATATCTACTGTTGTTAAATATTCCATAAGTAGACTTTCCTTTTTCCCATTGACGAAGATTAATAATAGGTGTTTCTAAAGTTGGAATTACAAATAATTTTTCCGTTAATTTAATTCCATAACCTATTCTATAATGAATACAAAACAATAGTTTTTTAGTGTTAACAGGACTTGGTGTTCCGTTTTCCCAAAGCTGATAATCTATATTTACACCTATACTATTTTGTAAAAAATGACGATCTCCAAGTTGGTAGATGTTGTTTATGTTAAAATTTCCGGAAACGTAATTTTTTTTGAATTTAGATTTGAGATCAATAATTTCTTCACTTCCACTTAATCTTTTGTAGGCAATAGAGTAGTCCATGTAGTTAAAAAAAGCACCTCCTTCAGGAAAGATGTGGTAACGACCAATTTCAAGATAAAGCCCTATTCTTCCTCTAGCAACAGTGTCTTCTTTTCTTTGACCACCAAGCCAGCTAATTTTATTTGGCCACATGTAAGTTAACCCTGGAGACAATATCCATCCATTCATGCTGTAATTGCCATTTAAATCCATTAATGGTCGGTTCTTTCTTTCGTAAAACTGACATTTGGCGGAGAAGCAAAATAGTACTATAAATAAACTAGATGCTATTGTTCGCATTAGAGAGAATTTAAAATTTTATTTTCAATAGCTTCAGAGTCCCAAATTTCTTCAATATTTGGAGTTTTCAAAACTTCCTTCATTATGTTATCTTGTTTTCTGCCAATAGCAATTGCCTCAGAATAAGGGATATGACTAAATGTTACCTGACTATACAACGGCATCCATTTGTCAGGGTGTTTTTCAAAAATGTGGGCTTCTATTTTTTTCTGTAATAAAAATTTAGGATCAGCAACATAATCTCTCATAACATGGTAATTGTGCAGAGAAAGATCTTGTAGAGCATCTCCATTGGGTTTATGTGTTTGTTGATATTCACTAAAAACTTCTTGCCAATTTTCATTATGTTTTTTCATTAACTCCCATAAGACTGTACAATCTTCAAATCCAGCATTCATTCCTTGGCCATAAAACGGTACAGTTGCGTGAGCAGAGTCACCCATTAATGCAGTTTTACCATGTGTCCATGGGTAACATCTTACAATTGCAAGAGAAGAAAGGGGGTGCATGTGCCAGTTTTCAATTAGATTGGGCATTATTGCATGAAAATCGGGGAATACATTTTTGAAAAAATCATCTACTAGTTTATCATCGGTTAATTTATTAAATGCATATTCATGATTATCGTACGGCATAAAAAGCGTGCATGTAAAAGAGCCATCTTCATTAGGAAGTGCAATTAACATGAAACGACCTCTTGGCCAAATATGAAGTGCTGTTTTGTCTAGTTTGTATGAACCGTCTTCATTTGCAGGAAGAAGAAGTTCTTTATATCCATCTTCAATAAAATTCTGACTATAATTGAATCGGTTTAATTTTTGCATTGCGTTGTATCTCACAGCAGAGAAGGCTCCGTCAGCAGCAAATACTAAATCTGCTTGATCTTGTTTTTTTTCACCTGTTTGAGAATCTTCAAAATAAACAATACCATTTTCTAAATCTGCATCGTAGCATTTATGGTTGTAATGAATGGTAGCATTACCTTTATTTTCAGCCATAGTCATCATAATGGAGTTAAGCAAGCCTCTAGAAACCGAATAAATCGCTTGGTCTTTTTTACCGTATGCTTGAGTAGTAAGGTTGCCTTCTAAATCGTGCATAATTCTATTGTACATGGGTAGCGCAATTTTCTTAACTTCTTCTGCAACCCCGGCTTCTTTTAATGCTTTCCATCCTCTGTAGGAGAGGGCTAGATTGATTGATTTTCCAGCAGAAATCTCAGCGTTTCTTATGTCAGATCTTCTTTCATAAATGGTTACTTTGTATCCAGCTTTTGACATGTATATCGCCCATAGACTTCCAACAAGACCTGCGCCAACAATAATTACTTTCTTCTCCATTTCTTTTTGTATTTTGTATCAAAATATGTGCTTCCTTTTGGCTGATTGTTTTTTCTTGAATATCTAGCCATAATTCTCCATAACACTAAACCAATTACTAAAATTAGTAACGACTCAAGGGCTAAGTCCATTATATTTTGTTCAGTTATATTACTCATTTATGCAAGCTTCAATAATTTTACCAAAGTTATATGCGTCTTCAAAGCTGTTGTATAAAGGAACTGGCGCAATACGAATAACATTAGGCTCTCTCCAATCCGCAACAACTCCTTTGTTGGAAATTTTTTCAAACATTGCTTTCCCTTGACCATGAGCAACAATAGAAAGCTGACAACCTCTTTTATTAGGATCTTTGGGGGTTATAATTTCTAGTTTAATATGTGGATTTCTTTCGTTTATGTCGTTAATAATGAATTCCTGATAGCCTGTTAGTTGAATGCTTTTTTCTCTCAAAGCTTCCATGCCTACTTGGTCAAAAATTTCAAGTGAAGCTAAATGTGCTGCTTGTGATAATACTGGAGCATTACTCAATTGCCATGCTTCGGCACTTTCAATTGGGTTAAACTGATCAGGCATTAAAAAACGATCGTTTTTGTCGTGCCCCCACCAACCTGCAAATCGAATTAAATCTTTGTTTGTAACGTGTTTTTCATGAATGAAATATCCGCTAGAGCCACCTGGTCCTGAGTTTAAATATTTATATCCACACCATGCGGCAAAATCTACATTCCATTCGTGTAGAGAAACTGGAATATTTCCTGCGCCATGTGCCAAATCAAAACCAACAGTAGCGCCAACAGAATGACCCGCTTTGGTAATTTCTTTCATAGGGAAAACTTGTCCAGTAAAATAATTAACTCCACCAATCATAATCATTGCTAGAGAATCTCCCAGCTCGTTAATTTTATTAAAAACGTCTTCTTCTCTAATTAGATATTCACCTTCTCTGGGTCCAACTTCTACAATAGCTT
Source organism: Crocinitomicaceae bacterium (assembly GCA_002716065.1). Taxonomy (GTDB): domain Bacteria; phylum Bacteroidota; class Bacteroidia; order Flavobacteriales_D; family Parvicellaceae. The sequence goes on from PAZE01000006.1 coordinate 112,730, forward strand.
CTTTAGGATCAAACCCATGAAATTTTGCTTGACTTTGAAGTGCATACTGATCGCTTGGAAAAGCTTTTTTTTCACAAAGTATTTTGTACCTTTTTTTTGAAGGTCTGTAGAAAGAAACCATTAACAGGTGAAGATTAGTTGTTAGGCTGTGTGTTACAACAACCTCATTATTTTTTCCTCCTACAATTTTGGCGGCTTTTTCAGTTAAAAATTCGTGGTAGGGCATCCAAGGTCTTTCAGCATGAAAGTGACCTTCAACCCCCCATTTTGCCCAGTCGTTTAATTCTTGATCTATGAAGCTTTTTGTAGATTTTGGTTGTAATCCAAGAGAATTTCCAGTAAAATAGGTGACTTTTTCCTTATGAAAACTGGGCATAAAAAACTTATCCTTGTAATGCTTTAAAGGATCTTTATTATCTATTTCTTTAGCAAATTCTAAAGTGTTTTTCCAATTCTTCAACGTATTAACTTTTTATTCAAATTTGTTCTTACTTTGCACCTGCAAATATAACCTAATTAAGCATTGAACTATAAATTGTTTATCAATGGAAATAAGTAAATCAATTCAACTTTTTGAAAGGGCAAAAAAAGTAATTCCTGGAGGTGTAAATTCACCTGTTAGAGCATTTAAATCTGTTGGAGGAAATCCAATATTTGTAAAATCAGCAAAAGGAGCGTATATATTTGATGAAAATGACAATCGTTATATTGATTACATATCCTCATGGGGGCCTATGATTTTAGGACATGCTCATCCTAGTGTCGTAGAAGCAATTAGATCGATATCTTTAAAAGGAACATCATATGGTATACCCACTGAATTGGAAATTAAAATAGCTGAACTGGCAACTTCAATGATTCCAAATGCAGATAGTATTCGCTTTGTTAATTCAGGAACTGAAGCATGCATGAGTGCTGTGCGTTTAGCTAGAGGATTTACTGGAAAATCCAAGCTCATTAAGTTTGTAGGTTGTTACCATGGCCATGCAGATTGTTTTTTAATTGAAGCTGGTAGTGGGGCATTAACCTTTGGTGTTCCCAATAGTCCAGGTGTTACTTCAGGTACTGCAAAGGATACGCTTACCGCTCCATACAATAATATTGAAGCGGTTAAACAATTGTTTACAGAAAACAAAGATGATATAGCTGCTGTGATTATTGAGCCAGTGGCTGGAAATATGGGATGTGTTCTTCCTAATGATGGTTTTTTACAAAAGCTAAAACAGCTATGTGTTACCAATAAATCACTTCTGGTTTTTGATGAGGTAATGACAGGATTTCGTTTAGCATTAGGTGGTGCTCAAGAAGTGTTGAATGTAGATGCTGATATTATGACTTTTGGAAAAGTAATTGGTGGTGGTTTGCCAGTTGGCGCATTTGCTGCAAGAAAAGAAATTATGGATTTTCTCTCCCCAAATGGTCCGGTATATCAGGCTGGGACATTAAGTGGTAACCCCTTGGCAATGACCGCTGGATATGCAACATTATCTTTTTTAAAAGAAAATCCAAGTATTTACAAGTCTTTGGAAGATAAAACAGCTTATTTACACAATGGGTTTGAAAATGCTTTGAGTGAAGCAATTATTCCATATACTATTAATAGGCTAGGCTCAATGATCTCGCTTCATTTTTCTAATGATAAAGTGGTAGATTTCACTTCCTCATCAAAAGGAGACAATGAGTACTTTAAAAAGTACTTCCATGGAATGCTCAAAAGAGGTGTTTATTTACCCCCAAGTGCTTATGAGAGCTACTTTTTAAACGATGCCATTACCTATGAAGATTTGGATTTTACAATAGCTGCTTTCAAAGAGGTTGTTTTGGAAGAACTTTCTGCTTAATAACTGTACGTAAATACTTTATGTTCATTAGTAATTGCTTTGGATAAAAAAAGCAATGATTGTAAAAGTATTCGGGTGTGCATTAATGGGTGTTGAAGCTCAATTGATAACAATTGAAGTGAATGTATCTAGGGTGGCTAAAATTTATATGGTGGGACTTCCAGATAATGCCGTTAAAGAAAGTCATCAGAGAATTTCTTCTGCACTTAAAAATATAGGATGTAAAATTCCTATTAAAGAAATCACTATAAATTTAGCTCCTGCAGATATTAAAAAGGAAGGTAGTGCATATGATTTACCAATTGCAGTAGGTATTTTGTCTGCTACAAATCAACTTAAATGCAAGAATCGATTAAAGGATTATTTAATAATGGGGGAGTTGGCTTTAGATGGAAAAATTCGACCCATTAAAGGAATTTTATCCATAGCTACTTTTGCAAAAAATAACGGATTTAAAGGATTAATTGTTTCTTCGGATAATGCAAAAGAAGCAGCATTAATTAAAGGCTTAGAAGTTTATGGAGCCTATAATATAAAAGATATAAATAACCATTTTAATGGCTTTTTAAAAATAAAAAAAACCTACAATTATCCAGCCTTATCTTCTAGGACTGATTTTATGTTAGACTTTAACGAGGTCAAGGGGCAGAATTACGTTAAAAGAGCTATTGAAATTGCTGCTGCAGGGAGTCACAACATATTGCTAATAGGACCACCAGGATCTGGGAAATCAATGCTAGCTAAGAGGATTCCATCAATTCTTCCTCCATTATCAATTGATGAAGCAATTGAAACGGCTAAGATTTATTCATGTATTGGCAAAGTAAATTCGTTTTCAGGAATGGTAGATTACAGACCATTTAGAAGTCCTCATCATACGGTTTCAAATGTTGCACTTGCCGGAGGAGGAAGTAATCCAATTCCAGGTGAAATTTCACTAGCTCATAATGGGGTGTTATTTTTAGATGAACTTCCTGAGTTTAAAAGAGATGCTTTGGAGGTGCTCAGACAACCTCTTGAAGACAGAAAAATAGTTATTTCAAGAGCCATGAAAAGTGTTGAATATCCTGCAAATTTTATGTTAGTAGGAGCAATGAATCCATCCCCAAATGGTGGTTTTGAAGATTTAAATTCGATTAATCCAGAGAGAAAGAGTAGCGTTAAGAAATATCTTAGCAAATTAAGCGGACCATTAATGGATAGGATTGATATTCAAATTGAAGTGTTACCGGTTTCCTATGAGGATATTTCCTCAAAAATAAAACAGGAATCAAGTCATGAAATTCAAAAAAGAGTTGTCAAAGCAAGAAAAATTCAGTTATCGAGGTACAAAAAATATGCTCTATATAGCAATTCTGAATTGACACCAAAACTTATGGATAACTATTGTAAGTTAGATTTTGAATCAGAAAAACTAATAAAGCTGGCAGTGAAAAAAATGAGTCTTTCTGTTAGATCCTTTACAAGAATAAAAAAAGTTGCTAGAACGATAGCTGATCTAGAAGGTTCAGAACAAATTCAAAAGATTCATTTGTTTGAGGCTATTCAGTATAGAAAACTAGATAGAATAAAAATCTAAAAAGAAATATTATTGGATAATATTTCTTTTTAGTCTATTGTCTTTAGCTCCGTAAGATTTATAAAGAGAGTAGTAGTACCACTGCTCTACAATCCCTCTAAGAGTTTCTGTAGCTTCTTCGGTTTTTTGAGTTAAATCTCCTGCTTGGGCAGCTTCTGTTTTAGAATTAACTTGAAAAACATAAACTCCTTCGTTTCCTTCAATAACTCCTGAATTAACACCTTCCCTAATGTGAAAAATGTTGGCCATAAGTTTAGGTTCAGCAACACTTTGATAGTTATTTTTGAGGTTAACATAAGAGTAGGAAACATCCGCAGTTTGTATCTCAGATTCCATTCCCTTTGCTGCTTCAGCAAGTGAACCAACAGAATCTAATTTTCTCTGCATGTATTTTGCCTTAAGCTCATTGATGAGTTTTGGCTTCATTAGAGACTTAATGTTATTAAATGTCATATCATTTTCATGAATTGATTCTGTTAAAGAACAAACTACCAATTGCTCATTATTGGAAATGTATTCAGGTTCCATAACTGATCCAATTGGACTGTTAAACGCCCATTTTACAATGTTTAAATTTCTATTAAGCTCAGCAGGCCCAAAAGCACCATTGTTCCCTTGGCCATCAGGATAAGTTAATGGAATATAACCTGATTTTTTTACTTGAAGACCAAATTCATTAGCAGCTTCTTCAAAAGAAGTTTCTTTGGCCTTGTTGTAAAAATCAACTGCAGTATTTGCGTAAAATTCTTCTTGTGTTTGCTCACTAACCTTGATGGCTAAATCAACAGCGGCAATTTTCTTAAAAGAACCAACTTCCTGATTAAGAACTTCAATAACGTGGTAACCAAATTGAGTTTTAACTACTCCTTTAGCACCAACTTTTTTGTCAAAACTAAAGTCATTAAACTCTTTAACCATTTGATCTCTTGGGAATCCTTTGTAAACTCCACCAGTTGCAGATGATCCGGGATCATCAGAATATTTTAGTACCAGTTCAGTAAACTTGCTGGTATCTCTTCTAATGGCAAATAGTATACTATCTGCTAATTTTTTCTTTTTAAGATCTTCAGCATCTCCATTTCCTGAAGACTTAATCAAAATGTGTCTAACGGTAGCTTCATCTTGCTCTCCAGTGTCAAATATTTTAACAAGTTGTAAAACGTTTTGATTGGGAACTTTAAAAGGACCAATTACATCACCTTTATTCGCTGTGTCAATTTGAGCGTCAACATCTGAAGAATATTTCCCGCCAGAATAGGGTCTATCTGAATACATACCCGTTGGTTGATTCCCATAAGGAGTTACATTTACAGTAGGGGTTTCTGCATTATTAACTACAAACATGGAGTNGTTACCAGCATTTTTAAAATCCTCTTTAATAGCAAGTAAAGATTTCATTGAATTTTCTTGATCTTTTAAAGAAGGAGAGATGTTAAAAATAACATAGTCGTAATTTCTAACCTCGTGAGGTTGATTCCAAATCTTTTTATATCGGTGTGTGTTGAAATAATTTTTTAAATCTTCATCAGAAAAACTCACTAATGAATCGTCTATTGCGTCATAACTTTTAAATACATAGCTGATGTTAGCTTTGGTGTTTTCTTCAGTGAAGAGTCGCTTAGCCTCTTGAAAAGAACCAATAACACCATTTTTCATCATTCCCAGGTATTTAAATCTTTTTCTTTCATCGTTCAATGGGTCTTCGTAATATGCCTTAAGGTCTTGCTTTCCTTTTTTAGTATTCAAAAGAGGATCAATAACTTTTCTTTTCCAAACAGCAAAAGAATCAGCATTGTATACACCATTTTCAGTAAAAGCTTCTTTAAGTGATGAGTTTACAGGATTGGTTGGATTTAATATGCCAAGATTTAACTCTCCTTTTTTGCCAGATGAAATTCCAATTCCAAGCTTTTCAATTTCTAAAGCGTGAATTTTTTCAGAAATCATTTGATTCCATACACTCTGCAGAATTTTATCTTCTTCATTGTCTGATAAAATGCCTTCACCGCCACTGTCTTTGCTGTTTTGTCTTGCTCTATTTTGAGCATTCATTAAACTAAACTCATAGTTCCATTCTTGAGAATTTATTTCTTCATCATTAAATAATCCAATTCCACTTGCTTGCTCCTCATTAAAAAGCTGCATTATTTTATCAACGGGGATAATGAATGCAAGCAAACCAATGCCAACAAAGGTTAAAATAAGTCCTGATCTCTTTCTAATGTTGTTTATTACTGCCATTTTAACGTAAAATTAAGGTTGCGAATATACAATTGTATGGGGATATATGAAAATTACTTTATCATAAAGTAATTCAATTGGTTTTTTTTGTGTTTTATGACGTAATTTTTAACAATTATTATGGCTAATTTTGTTTCTAAAATGCAGGTTGATACAGTAATTATTGGTTCAGGTATATGTGGGTTAAGTGTAGCACATTTCCTTTCAAAAAAAAACAAAAGTTTTGTTGTAATTGAGGCTCAAAATAAAGTTGGCGGAATAATTAAGTCTCAACATCAAAACGAATTTATCTGCGAATATGGTCCAAACACAGTTCTATTAAATAATGATGCTATTGTTGAACTTATAAAAGATTGTGGTTTATGGGATGAAATTATTTATCCTTCAAAAATAAGCGATAAAAATCGTTATGTTATTCACAGAGAAGAATTGGTTGCTGTACCAACAACAATTTGGGGTTTTTTGAGAACTCCAATTATTTCTTTTCGATCTAAGTTGAGACTAATCTGCGAACCTTTTATTTCGAAAAGTTCAACCAATCTGACAGTCTATGATTTTATTTCTAAACGGTTTGGTAAAGAATTTCATGATAAGCTGATTGAACCATTTTTGACAGGAATTTATGCTGGTGACACAAAAAGTATGAGCGCTAAGCATGTGTTAAAAAAAATATGGAATTTAGAGCAAGAATATGGAAGTGTTATAAAAGGCATCTTTAAGCTAAGTTCTTCAAAAAGTAAATCGGCTCAAACTTCATTTAGTTTCCCTAAAGGCTTGACACAACTTACAGCATCAATTGAAAAAAATATAAAGCAGCATCTTAAATTAAATACTACAGTAAAAAATGTGGTTAAAAGTGAAAATGGATTTCATGTAAATTGTGGTTCTGAAAACTTTTCATGCAAGAATATTATTTCCACCATTCCATCTTACTCTCTAAAAGAAATTATTAATCATACAAAGTTGATAAAAGAACTAAATAAGATAATTTACAGTCCAATAGTTGTTTTTCATTTTGCATTTTATAAACAAAACATAAAAAACTCTCTAGATGGTTTTGGTGTTTTAACAAAACCTGCTGATGCAAAAAGTTTTTTAGGGGTGCTTTTTAATTCTCAAATTTTTCATCACGTAAGTCCACAAAACATGGAGCTTTTTACAGTCTTAGTTGGCGGTGAACGGCAAAGTAATTTATGTAGTTTAAGCCTAAATAAATTGGAGAGNTTAGTTCTTGCTGAATTAGAAGATATGATTGGACACAAGGGTGAATTACTACTTAGCACTAATTATAAATGGGAAAAAGGAATTCCTCAATATCAAATGACTCAAGATAAATTGCTTGAAGCCATAAGTACATTTGAAAAAGAGAATTTAGGGTTTTATGTTTTGGGAAATTATTTTGATGGTATTTCTGTAAGCGATTGTGTGAAAAAAGCAAAAATGTTGACGGATAGGCTATGATGTTTATTTCGATTATTTGTCTATATAATTTTTAACATTTTCATTTAACTTATCAACAAAGTGATATTAGGTGGTAATCTCTCGGAAAATTGTTAGTAAAATTGCATTACTAATTAGCTAATACAAAATGACTGAAAAAAGGAAAATTAAAAGTGCATTAATCTCAGTATTTTCAAAGGAGGGATTAGAAGATTTGGCCAACGAATTAAATCATCTAGGAGTTCAAATTTACTCTACTGGGGGAACCCAGTCTTTTTTAGAAGATATGGGTATTTCAGTAAATGCTGTAGAATCACTTACCAGCTATCCTTCTATTTTGGGAGGAAGGGTTAAAACATTGCACCCTAAAGTTTTTGGAGGCATTTTAAGTCGAAGAGAATTAGATGGTGATGTTGCCCAGCTTGAAGAATTCAAAATTCCAGAAATTGATTTAGTGATTGTAGATCTATATCCTTTTGAAGACACCGTTCGCTCAGGAGCTTCTCACGCTGATATTATTGAGAAAATTGACATAGGAGGGATTTCGTTAATTCGTGCTGCAGCAAAAAATTATAAAGATGTACTAACCATCTCCTCCAAAGAGGATTATCAATCAGTTCTTAGTTTGTTAAAGGCGAATAATGGTGAAACTTCTATGGAAGAAAGAAAGCACTTTGCCATGCGAGCTTTCGATGTTTCATCTCATTATGATAGTAGTATCTACGGATATTTTTCTGATAACAACGAGAGCTTGAAGGTTTCAATAAGTAATCAAAAAACCCTTAGATATGGAGAAAATCCCCACCAAAAAGGAACTTTTTTTGGGGATATCGATAGCTTGTTTAATCAGCTTCATGGAAAAGAACTTTCCTATAATAACTTATTAGACGTAGATGCAGCTGTTAATCNAATGAATGAGTTTAAAGATGACCAACCTACTTTTGCAATTCTTAAGCACAACAATGCTTGTGGCCTTGCTACAAGAGCTACACTTGTTGAGGCTTATAAAGATGCTTTGGCTGGAGATCCTGTTTCAGCTTTTGGAGGAATATTAATTTCTAATTGTAAAATTGATTTAGACACAGCAAAAGAAATTAACACGTTGTTTTGTGAAGTAGTAATAGCAAGTGATTTTGATAACGAAGCTTTAGAATTGTTGAAGAGCAAAAAAAATAGAATTATTCTTAAGCAAAAAGAAACACCTTTCTCCAATCAAATTATCAGAACTTGTTTAAATGGAGTAATTGTTCAGGATAGAGATACTATTACAGAAAACACTAATGATTTTAGTAAGGCTACAGAAAAACAACCGAGTAATCAAGAAAAGATTGATCTGGTTTTTGCCAACAAATTGGTAAAACACACAAAATCTAATACCATTGTTTTAGCTAAAAATGGACAGCTTTTAGCTAGTGGGACCGGTCAAACTTCTAGAGTAGATGCATTAAATCAAGCTATTCATAAAGCAAAATCTTTTAATTTTGATTTAGAAGGTGCGGTAATGGCTTCGGATGCTTTTTTCCCTTTCCCTGATTGTGTAGAAATTGCTTCAGCTGAAGGTATAAAAGCAGTTATACAGCCTGGTGGATCAATAAAAGATCAACTTTCCATAGACTTTTGCAATAATAATGCTGTATCTATGGTTTTTACTGGTAACAGACATTTTAAACATTAATAAATAATAGAAGATTATGGGTTTATTTAACTTCTTTACTCAAGAAATAGCAATTGATTTAGGAACAGCAAATACACTTGTTATTCATAATGATAAAGTTGTTGTGGATGAACCATCTATTGTTGCTAAAAATAGGTCTACAGGCTCTATTATTGCTATTGGGAAAAAAGCGCAACAAATGCATGGTAAAACCCATGAAGATATTAAAACCATTCGCCCCCTAAAAGATGGTGTAATTGCAGATTTTCAAGCTGCAGAACACATGATAAGAGGTATGATTAAAATGATGAANNNNGGNNNTANATTTNTNNNNCCNTCTATGNGAATGGTNATNTGNATNCCTNNNGGNATTACNGANGTAGAGAAAAGAGCNGTNCAAGATTCNGCNGANCATGCNGGAGGNAAAGANGTNTACNTNATNCACGAGCCTATGGCTGCTGCTATAGGAATTGGAGTAGATGTTGAAGAGCCAATGGGAAACATGGTTATTGATATAGGAGGAGGAACTTCTGAAATTGCTGTTATCGCCCTAGGTGGAATTGTTTGTGATAAGTCTATTCGTGTAGCTGGAGATGATTTCACCAATGACATTGAGGAGTACATGAGAAGACAGCACAATATTCTCATTGGAGAGCGAACAGCTGAACAGATTAAAATTGAGGTGGGAGCGGCACTTCCTGAATTGGAAAATCCACCAGAAGATTTTGCTGTTAGAGGGAGAGATTTAATGACTGGAATTCCAAAGGAGATTTATGTAAGCTACAAGGAAATTGCTCATGCTCTAGATAAATCGATATCTAAAATTGAAGAAGCAATCTTGAGTGCCTTGGAGATGACTCCACCTGAATTATCTGCCGATATTTATAAAACAGGTATATATCTTGCTGGGGGAGGATCCATGTTGAGGGGATTAGACAAAAGAATTTCTCAAAAAACAAAGCTACCTGTACATATTGCCGAAGACCCTTTGCGAGCTGTTGCAAGGGGAACAGGTATTGCGCTAAAAAACATTGATAAGTTTCAGTTTTTAATAAAAGCTTAATAGTAAATAACTAGGAGATACTTATGCGAAATATTATCCGATTAATTCAAAGCAATAGTAATTTATTGTTGTTTCTATTAATT
>PAZE01000007.1 GCA_002716065.1 Crocinitomicaceae bacterium
AGACGAGACTCGAACCCGCGACCCTCAGCTTGGAAGGCTGATGCTCTACCAACTGAGCTACTCCCGCTTTTTTCGGACGACAAATGTAATACTTTTATTTTAAAATAAAATCTTACACGTCATTTATACCGATAATGACTTGTGGGGAGAGCAGGATTCGAACCTACGAAGGCGAAGCCATCAGATTTACAGTCTGACCTCGTTGACCGCTTGAGTATCTCCCCAACATTAATTATGTAAAGAACTTTCTCTTTCTTTATGAGCCGATGGAGGGACTCGAACCCACGACCTGCTGATTACAAATCAGCTGCTCTAGCCAGCTGAGCTACATCGGCATTGTTGAAAATTTCAACAAAAAAAAGACCTTTTCTTTAGAAAAAGGTCTGCAAATGTATAAAAGAATATCTTTTATACACAGAAATAAAGATATTTTTTCGCTATTTAACCAAAAGTTTTCCTTTATGCTTTTTTATCTGACGTCTTAACGCATCAATGGTTTCGTCTGTAGCCTCTTCAAATGTTTTACACTGCTTCTTTGCAAAAAGCTCTTTACCAGGGATATTAAGTTTAATTTCAACAATTTTATTTAAGTTTCTATCGGACTTATCCAATCGTAAAAAAACTTCAGAACCAATAATTTGGTCGTAAAATAAATTTAGTTTAGAAAGTCGTTCCTTGATAAATTTAACTAGCTTTTGATCTGCATCGAAATGAATTGATTGAAGTTGTACATCCATATGTTTATGTTTTAATTTAGCCTCGAGGATGGGCTTGTTCGTGAATATTTTTTAATTTCTCAAAAGAATTGTGCGTATAAACCTGAGTTGCTGAAAGATTTTCATGTCCTAAAATTTCTTTAATTGCATTAAGATCTGCCCCATTATTCAACATGTGAGTTGCAAATGTATGTCTTAAAATATGAGGACTCTTTTTATCTATACTTGACACAATACCAATGTAATAATTTACTTTTCTATATACAAATTTTTCATATACTTTATTGCCTGAATCTGAAACAATTAGATATTCGTTTACTTTTTCAAACTCGTTGTTTTTAAAGATCTTATATTGCTCAATAAGCTTAGAAAATTCCAAGCTTATAGGAATCAATCTTTCTTTATTTCTTTTTCCTAAAACTTTTATAGAATCAGAGTTAATATCTGAATCTTTAAGATTAGTAAGTTCAGACAATCTCATTCCTGTTTGATAAAATAATCGAATCATTAAATAATCTCGAAAGCCAAAGAAGTCATCTGGAAAAAAACTCCGATCACCAAGCAATAAGATCTCCTTCTGTTTAACAAAACTTGGAAGTCGCTTGCTAACTTTAGGGAGCTGGACATTAGCTAAGGGTGATTGACCGACAATGTTATTTTTCTTCAAAAATTTATACAAGGACTTAATTGAACTTATTTTCCTGCAAACAGAACGGTTGCTAATGTTACTATTCATTAATTCAACAATATAGCTTCTTATGTGAATGTGTTTTACAAACGAAAATAAAAGCTCGTACTGCTGTTCTATGAAAGAAGAAAATTGATTAATATCTTTTTGATAAGCTAAAAGAGTGTTCTCAGAATACCTTTTCTCCACTTTCAAATAGTGAATAAACTGATTGATATTTTCTAAATTAGTATTCAAAAAAAAAGGAGTAGATATCCTCTACTCCTTTACTACGAAATCTATATAAAAAAGTTATTCTTCAGAATGCATTCTTTCTACATACTCAGCTTTAATAATCTCCTGTCTTCTAAGAACTGATTTCTTAGTAAACTGCTTTCTTTCTCTAAGCTGCTTAAGAACACCTGTTTTTTCAAATTTTTTCTTGTATTTCTTAAGAGCTCTCTCAATTGATTCGCCTTCTTTTACCGGAATTTGTAACATGTTGTATGCGTTTTTAATTTTATTAAGGTTTGCAAATGTATTATTTTTTAAAACTAAAAAACAAAAATTATTTATTTTTTTAATATTTCTCTTGAAATGACCAACTTTTGAATTTCAGAAGTCCCCTCACCAATAGTCATCAACTTGGCATCCCTTAAAAATTTTTCTGCAGGATATTCCTTGGTATATCCATAGCCACCCATAATTTGAACGGCTTCATTTCCACATTTGACCGAAACTTCAGAAGCAAAATATTTTGCAAACGAACCTTCTTTTGTCATAGGAAGCTTATTATTTTTTCTGTAGGCTGCCTGAAAAGTAAGTAGCTCTGCAGCTTGAACTTCAGTTGCCATATCAGCAAGCTTAAAACTAATACCTTGGAACTTTGCAATTGGCTTTCCGAACTGTTCTCGTTCTAAAGCATATTTAACAGATGCATCTAATGCTCCTCTTGCAATACCACAACTTAAAGAAGCTATAGAAATTCGACCACCATCCAACACCTTCATGGCTTGTTTAAATCCTTCTCCAACATTACCAATAACATTTTCTTTAGGAACACGAACATTGTCAAAAATCAACTCAGCAGTTTCACTTGCTCTTACACCTAATTTATCTTTAATCTGCACAGCAGAAAAGCCTGGTGTACCTTTTTCAATAATGAATGCTGTAATTCCATTACTATCAAGCAACTCACCTGTTCTTATAAGCACCACAGCAATATCTCCAGATAATCCGTGAGTAATCCAGTTTTTTGTGCCATTGATTACCCAATGGTCACCATCCTCAACTGCAGTAGTTTTCATTCTCATGGCATCTGAACCAGTATTCGCCTCAGTTAAACCCCAAGCACCTATCCATTCACCAGAAGCTAACTTAGGAAGATATTTTTTCTTTTGTTGTTCGTTTCCATGATAAAAGATATGTCCAGTACATAAGGAGTTATGAGCGGCAACACTTAATCCTACACCACCACAAACTTTTCCTAGCTCCATCAATACAGTTGCGTATTCAAAATAACTGAATCCAGACCCTCCATATTCCTCAGGAACAAATATACCTAACAAGCCCAATTCACCCATTTTTTTCATGGTCTCCAATGGGAAAATTTCATCTTTATCCCATTTATTAACATTGGGTCTAATTTCTTTTTCAGCAAAATCTTTTACCATTTGCTGAATCATTAGTTGATCTTCAGTTAAATCAAAATTCATTCTTAAAACATTTAAAATTTAATTAGTGAGTCTATATTTTTTGAGTATTTGGTTAAAATATCCCTGCCAGATAAAAAAGCCAGCTCAACAACAAAAGAAAATCCAACAACTTGAGCCCCCTGTCTTGTAATAAGCTCAGCTGCAGCTTCGGCAGTACCACCTGTAGCAAGCAAATCGTCATGAATGATAACTTTATCTCCAGGACCAACAGCATCAACATGCATCTCAATTTCTGCCGAACCATACTCCAAATCGTATTGATAACTCACTGTTTTGAAAGGTAATTTGCCTTTTTTTCGTATTAAAACAAAAGCGATATCTCTTTCAATAGCACAAGGAAATCCAAATAAAAAACCTCTACTTTCAATTCCTGCAATATGAGTAACCTGACTAGGTACATGGTTTGCTAATTGTTTAATAATCTCTTTTGAAAGTTCAGCATTCTTTAAAATTGGGGTAATGTCTTTAAAGACAATTCCCTTTTTGGGGAAATCTTGAACATCTCTAATTGTAGAATTGATTTTATCTATTAATTTTTGAGAAACTTCCAATTACCTTGTTGTTAAATAAGGTGCAATTTTACGGTATATCTCATCATTTACCAAATGCGTTGATTTTATTTTTACAATTGAGTCATATGCTCCATGTTGATTTCTATATGAGACAATAGCATTTGCTAAATTCCAATTAATGTAGGGGTGTTTTTTTAAAGAATCAATAGAAATTAAATTCACATTTAACTTATCCACAAAAAATGAATCACTTATATAAAAATTTTCTTTTAGCTGCTTAAGAACACTTTTTTCTAATCCGTAAACCTCATCTAACTGATTAAGCCGCACAAAGCCTCCTAAATTGTTTTTATAGTTTATTATCCTTTTCGACAACACAGGTCCTATACCACTAATTTTTTGAAAATCTAATTGGCTAGCACTATTTAACTCAATTGGAGAAAACGACAATTCTTTAGCATTAGAATTGATAATAACATTAAACTCATTACAATTTAACGATAGAATTTCAGCTTTGGGGAAAACAATGGAATCTAAGGTTGAAAACTTAGCTTTAATAATAGAATCTGAAGAACCTTTTTCAATATAATATTGAAAGACTCCTTCCTTTTTTATAAAGGACAAATTAGCAAACTCTTTGTTGTATTTATATACTGGAGTATCCGATTGAAAAAGAAAAATTGCATTACACAGCTTTTGAATATTCGAATCCTTATCAATTATAAGAATATATGGACTAAGTAGTCTATACATTTGATCACTAACCACATAGCAATTTTTAACATCAAGCTTAGATTTAAATCCTCCAATCTTTTCTTTATATTTTAATATGGTCTTTACTTGCTTAGTTGAAAAACCAAGTCTCACCCATTCGTCCTTGGAAATAAGATTTGGATTAAAATAAAACAATGTATTAGCCTCAAAGTGAGAAGTGTCTTTTGAAGATTGAATTGAGTCACTTTTTTCGTTTAGAAATGGATGAATTATTAAATCAAATTTTGAGACTGAATTGGAATTAATTAAATAAAAAACTCCCAAAACACCTAAAACAATAAGCAACACCACAACACCCCTTCTTTGAGATGAAGTAAATTGAAAAAAATCATTAAGAAACATTAAAATTACGTGCTATTTTTTTATAGCATCAAGATATCTTTTGAGTTGTTTTTTAACAACGGGAAATAAAAAGTATAAGCCGACCATATTAGGAAATACCATAGCGAAAATCATAGCGTCTGAAAAGCCCCAAATTGACTTCATACTAGCAGCAGCACCAATAACAACAAAAACAAGGAAAAGCAATTTATATGTTAAATCTGCAGTTTTGCCTCTTCCGAATAAAAATTTCCAAGACTGCAATCCATAATAGGACCATGATATCATAGTAGAAACAGCAAACAAAACAACTGCAACAGTAAGAAAAACATTAGAATAAGGAATATACTGGGCAAAAGCTTTTGATGTTATTCCAGCGCCTTCATATTCTACTCCATTAATAAGTACAGCCCCTTCACCGTTACCTCCATATTCAAATGCACCACCAAAATTAAAAATAATAATAACCAAGGCAGTCATTGTACAGATAACAACCGTATCAATAAATGGTTCCAATAAAGCAACTAATCCTTCAGAAGCAGAATACTTGGTTTTAACAGCAGAATGCGCAATAGAAGCAGAACCTGCACCAGCTTCATTGGAAAAAGCAGCTCTTTTAAATCCAACCAATAAAACTCCAATAATACCTCCAACACCAATGGCTTTAGGGTTAAATGCTTCAGAAATAATTAACCCAAATGCATCATCTACCCAGCTAAAATTTGTTATGATAATATACAAACATGCCAATAAATATAATACAGCCATAAATGGAACGATTTTTTCAGTAACAGATGCTATTCTTTTAATACCACCTATAATAATTATACCCACTAACACTGCTAAAACAACACCAATTATAGCACCAGCACTAGTGCTTTCCCAACCAAATAACTCTTTTAAAACAATAGTAGCTTGATTAGATTGAGCAGCATTTCCACCACCAAAAGAACCACCAATACAAAAGACAGCAAATAATACTGCAGTTACCTTACCAAGAACAGCAAAACCCTTTTCTTTAAGACCTTTACTCAAATAATACATTGGACCACCATAAACTGTTCCATCTTCACCCACATCTCTATATTGAACACCCAAAGTACATTCTACAAATTTGGTTGACATTCCCAATAAACCGCAAACAATCATCCAGAAAGTTGCACCTGGACCACCAAGAGCAATAGCCAATGCAACACCTGCAATATTTCCATTTCCAACTGTTCCAGAAACCGCAGTTGCTAGTGCCTGAAAATGAGTTACCTCTCCATCTTTACTCTCATCACTTATGGTATCCTTAATATCTCCATCAACAGCTAAATCAGAATTTCCAGAACTAGTTTTATCAACATGATCGTACTTACCACGAACAACATTTATGGCTTTAGTGAAATATCGAATATTAGGGAACCCAAAATATAGCGTAAAAAATAAAGCACTTGAAACCAATAGCATTATAACAAATGGGGCACCATCAAAAACTTCAAAAAATATTATACTAGAAAAAAAATCTGAAAAAGGTTTGAAAGCTTGATCAATTTTCTCATCTATACCTAGTTGATTTTCTTGAGTAAATGCAAAAAATGGCAAACAAGCCATCAATATACCAGCAACAATTTTTTTCATTTTTTTCTTACTTATATTAAATTATCTAATTCTTTCGTTAATGCTTTTAAACCATCATTAAAAGACAAAGGAAAATAGCCTAGCTCCTTATTTGCTTTATCTAAAACAAATCCAGTAATAGGTGGTCTTTTAGCGGCTTGATTCAATGAATTGGATTTTATAGGGGTTATATTGGTTTTATCTAAACCATAAAAATCAGCTACATTATAAACAAGCTCCAATATACTCATAGAATCTTTACCGCTGAGGTGATAAATGCCATTTTTTTCTTTTTCAGCAATTAACAGACACCCCTTAGCTAAATCGACAGCATAAGTAGGAGAACGAAACTGATCATCAACAATAGTTAATTCATTCCCAGACTCTAAAGCTCCCTTAGCCCATAAAACAATGTTGGATCTACTCATGTTTTCAACATGTCCATAAATAATAATTGTACGGGCAATGGACCAATTTTTTAATCCACTATTAATTACTATTTTTTCAGAATCATATTTAGACTGCCCGTAAAAACTTAGTGGGTTGGGAAGATCATCCTCAGAGTATGGCCCCGATTTTCCGTCAAAAACAAAATCAGTAGATAAATCAATTAAATGTGCCTTATTTTTTTTACACGCAGCGACTAAATTTTTTACCCCATCAACATTCATTGCTATACAGTCTTCTTTTTGAGACTCGCATGCGTCAACATTGGTCATTGCAGCAGTATTAATAACAACATCAGGGGCAAAACTATTAACCACAGCTTCTACCATTTTTTTATTGGTAATATCTAAAGATTGAAAATCAAAATCTTGTCTTGAAGCTACTCTATTCTCACCCTTTGAAGTAGCTAGTAAAACATGATTGGAATGATCTAAAATTAAATGAATTAGCTTTTGACCTAGTAGCCCATTTGAACCAGTAATTAAAATTCTTTTCGAGCCCATTAAATACCAAAAATACGATTGAGTTGTTTTATCTGCTCAGGATTACCCAATACAAACAATTTACTATTAGGGACAATACTTGTTTCATCAGAAGGATTAATTTCATATTCTCCTTTATTATTTTTAAATCCAATAATATTACAAACTGGAAACTGCTCTTTTAAATCCTTTATACTTTTGTACTGACAATCTTCAGGAATATCTTTAAAATCAATACTCTCCAAATTAATTTCATTTTCCCCTTGAATTGAAATTTCATCTAAAAATTCCAAAACATCAGGAGTTGCAACCAATTGAGCCATATGAGAACCCCCAAGGGAATCGGGCATAATTACATTGTTAGCTCCGGCTATTTTTAATTTTTTAACTGTAGATCCATTTGATGCTCTTGAAATAATAGAAAGTCTTTTATTGATTTCTCTAGCTGTTAGCACAACAAATAAATTATCTGCATCATATGGTAACGTAGTAATTAAAGCCTTTGCATTTTCAATACCGGCCTTTTGAAGTAAATCATCTTTAGTTGAATCACCTTTAATGCATTTAATATTTAATTCTGTTCGAAACTTCTCAATAATTTCAGCATCCTGTTCAATAACTAAAAACTCATGGTGATGCTCACGAAGTGTTTCAACTGCTTTTGAGCCTACTCTACCGTAACCACAAACAATTACATGATTTTTTAAATCTTTAATTTCTTTCATAAACTTATATTCTTTAAAATATTTACGATAATCACCACTAACAACATAACCCGTAATTGAAGTAATTGTATAAGCAAAGGTACCAAAACTTGTAATGATAAGGAACGCTGTAAACAACTTTCCAATACTAGAAAGTTCTTCAACAGTTTCAAAACCTACAGTAGATACCGTAATAATTGTTTGATAGAAAGAATCCAATAAAGACCACCCCTCAATAACCATAAAACCAAGGGTTCCAAAAAAAATAATCATAAACAGTACTATAAAGGAATATAGTACCTTAGAAAATAATTTAAAATTTAGAAGCATTCTATTCATATCACAAAATTAAATGTCCCAAACGGATTTTCTTTTACTCTTTTTTTTAAGCTTAAAAAATTCCTTGTGTTCATGGATAAACACCATTATAAGGTAAATTAAAATAGGACTACCTAAAGTTACAAAGCTTAGGTAAATGAAAAATAAGCGAATACTACTTGCTTTGATTCCCATCTTTTTGCCCAACCAATCACAAACACCATATGCCCTATTTTCAAAATTATTTAAAATCTTGTTTACCATATCTGACAACCTTAATTAAATATACTATGTTGGGTTAACAAAGCATCCATCTCTTGCTGAATGGCTTCTGCTTTTTGACCAGCAACGACATCAAAATTCGTTGAAGAATCAGCATATATAATTCCTCTAGAAGAATTAACCAGCAATCCACATCTATTGTTAAAACCATTTTCAACAACTGACTGTAAATCTCCTCCTTGTGCTCCGTAACCAGGTACTAACAAAAAATGATCGGGAATGATTTTTCGAATTGCTTTTAATTCATAGGATTGAGTAGCACCTACAACAAACATAATTTGATCTGATGAGCCCCATTGGCTAGTTGTTTTAATAACCTGTTCAAATAATCGATCTCCAGATTCAAGTCTTAAATATTGAAAATCTTTAGCTCCAACGTTACTGGTGAGCCCTAACACAATAACAGTTTTATCTTTTTTAAGAAATGGTTGAACTGAGTCAGATCCCATATAGGGAGCAACAGTAATTGAGTCGAAATTATATTTTTCAAAAAAAGCTTTTGAATAAAGCATAGAAGTATTGCCAATATCTCCTCTTTTAGCATCTGCAATAGTGAAAATGTCTTTTGGTATATAATCCAATGTCTTTTGTAAGGAATCCCATCCCTTTGAACCTTCAGCCTCATAAAAAGCTATGTTTGGTTTATAAGCAACACAAAAATCTTTAGTTGCGTCAATAATCCTTTTATTAAATTCAAAAATTGGATCTTCTTCTTGCAATAAAAAAGAAGGGATTTTTCCTATATCAGTATCAAGCCCAACACATAAAAATGAGCGCTTACGAATAATTTGCTTAACCAATTCTGTACTGTTCATCATTCTTCAGATTGAATACCTTCTTTTAGTTTTTCAGCATTTTCAGCCATTTTTAACGCATCTATCATTTCTTGCATATCACCATTAATAAAGTTACTAAGATTATAAATCGTTTTACCAATTCTATGATCTGTAATTCTACCTTGAGGATAATTATAGGTTCTAATTTTTGCCGATCGATCTCCAGTAGAAACTAGAGATTTTCTGTGCTCAGCTCTTTCTTTGTCTTTTTTTTCAACCTCAGCCTGATATAGTCTAGATCTTAAAACCTGCAATGCCTTATCATAATTTTTATGTTGTGATCTTCCGTCTTGACATTCTACAACAGTATTAGTAGGAAGGTGAGTTAATCGCACTGCTGATTCAGTTTTATTCACATGCTGACCACCAGCACCAGATGCACGAAAAGTATCTTTTTTTACATCAGATAAATTTAACTCAAAATCTATCTCCTCTGCCTCTGGCAAAACAGCAACAGTAATAGCGGAAGTATGAACCCTACCCTGAGATTCTGTTTCTGGAACTCGCTGAACTCTATGAACACCAGATTCAAATTTTAATTCACCATAAACCCCTTCTCCTGAAACACTCATTGATATTTCTCTGTAGCCTTTAACACTTCCTTCATTAGAATTAATAAGTTCCGATTTCCATCCTTTTTCTTTAAAAAACATGGTAAACATTCTATACAAATCCTCAACGAAAATACATGCTTCATCTCCACCTGTTCCAGCCCTTAATTCAACTATTACGTCCTTGTTATCATCAGGATCTTTGGGAATTAACAACCATTTAATTTCTTCATCTAGCGTCTCTTTTTTTTGCAATAATTCATCCAACTCCAATTTGGCCATCTCCTTAAACTCTTCGTCCGTTTCTGTCTTTAGAATATCTTTCGATGAATCAATGTTAGATAAAATATTTTTATACGAAATATACGTCTTTACTATAGGCTCAAGATCTTTGTACTCTCTATTGAGTTTAACATATCTTTTCATATCAGAAATAATTTCAGGGTCAACTATTAACTTTGACACCTCATCATATCTGAAAGATATTTCTTCAAGCTTTTTTAACAACCCTTGATCACTCATTTTTTAATATTCAAATTTACCTTTATCAGAGAGTATTGTTAAGCAAGTTTTATTCGATTTTTCTACTCTTCCAATAACTTGAGCATCCACACCAAAAGATTTACTTATTTCAATTACCTGCGCTGCATCTTCACCATTAACATACAATTCCATTCTATGGCCCATATTAAAGACTCTATACATCTCTTTCCAGTTGGTTTTAGATTCTTTTTGAATAAGATCAAACAAAACTGGGACAGGGAATAAATTGTCTTTTATAACATGTAAATCCTTAATAAAGTGCAAAATTTTAGTTTGTCCTCCGCCACTACAATGCACCATACCATGAACCTTATTTCGCATTTGATCCAATACCTTTTTGATAATAGGGGCATATGTTCGTGTAGGAGATAATACCAATTTACCTGCATCAATTGGAGAACCTTCTATCTTATCATTTAATTGCTTAGTTCCAGAATAAACCAATTCATTGGGCACTGATGGGTCAAAGCTTTCAGGATACTTTTGAGCAAGTAATTTATTAAAGACATCATGTCTTGCAGATGTTAACCCATTACTACCCATTCCTCCATTAAATTCTGATTCATAGTTAGCAGTTCCACATGAAGAAAGTCCCACTATTACATCACCATCAGAAATAGTTGAATTTGAAATAACATCCGACCTTTTCATTCTGGAAACAACAGTAGAATCTACAATAATTGTTCTTACCAAATCACCAACATCAGCAGTCTCTCCTCCAGTTGAATATATCTCTATCCCGTAAGATCTTAAATCCGATAAAATTTCCTCAGTACCTTCAATAATTGCTTTTATTACTGATCCGGGTATTAAGTTTTTATTTCTTCCAATAGTAGAGGAAAGTAAAATATTATCGGTTGCTCCAACACACAACAAATCATCAACATTCATTATTAATGCATCTTGTGCAATTCCTTTCCAAACAGAAAGATCCCCAGTTTCCTTCCAATACATATAGGCTAAAGATGATTTTGTTCCAGCGCCATCAGCATGCATGATAATACAATGGTCGTTAGAATCCCCTAAATAATCAGGAACTATTTTACAGAATGCTCCTGGGAACAAACCCTTATCTACATTTTTTATAGCCTCATGCACTTCTTCTTTTCCTGAGCTTACTCCTCTTTGAGCATAACGATTAGAATCATTCATATTAAAGTTGGTATATAAAAAAACATCCTACTGGGAGGTAGGATGTTAAGTTTTAAAAAAAGTAGCTAATCTTGTTCTGGTGATTTGTAATCAGAACTAAGAACTCTGAACTGTGTTCTTCTGTTTCTTTGATGTGCAGCCTCCTGCTCTTCCTTAGTTCCCATTTTATCAATAGTTTTACATTCCAAACCATCTGCCCTTGGAGTAGATTCACCATAACCAACAGGAACCATTCTATCGGCAGGGATTCCTTTTGAGATTAAATAATCCACACATGATTGAGCTCTTTTCTGAGATAAATCTTTATTATAACGTGAAGAACCTCTACAATCAGTATGTGCTTGAAGCTCGATTACAATATCTGGGTTTTGAATTAACGTATTGTATAAATAATCTAAAGAATCTTTAGAATTAATTCTATTGTCAACTAATAAATCCCACTTATCATAAGCATATTGAACTTCAGGAAAATCAATAACAAGTGCCTCTCCCTCTTCATTTACAACAGGTTGAAGGAAAACCTCTTCTAAAAATCGTTTCGACTTTTCTTCACCTTTAGTTGAAATGGTATTTCCAGCCATTAAATACTCCTCTTTAGACACCTCAATCTGATAACTTGTTTCCTTGTTGATGAACCTTTTCTTGTTTTCCTCTTCAAAAACTAATTTACCATCAGCATCAGTAGTTCGAACAACCTCACTTCCATCGTCTCCCTTTAATTTAACCGTTACACCAGGAACAGGTTCATTGTCTTCTTTATTAGTAACATAAACCACTAAAGAGAAAACAATATCTGGAAGATTGAAACTGTATAAATCATCCTTACCTTTACCCCCGTCTCTATTTGAGGTAAAAAATCCTCTTCTTTCATCAGAACCTCTCTCAAAAATAATCCCAAAATCATGCTCAGCAGAGTTTAATGGATAGCGTAAATTTTCCACATTCTCCCAAATTTTATTCCCAGTATTTTCAGCTTTAAAAAGATCTAAACCTCCCATGCCAGGGTGGCCGGTTGAAGAAAAGTAAAGTACTTTTTTATCCGTAAGATGAGGGAACATCTCATCACCAGATGTATTAATAGTAGAACCTAAATTTACAGGATCTGTCCAAACCTTATCTCTTTTGTTGAATTCACTATACCATAAATCTTTACCTCCATAACCACCTGGTATATCAGATGCAAAAATCATTAAATTACCTGTCATATCTAAAGTTGGATGACCACAAGAAGCACTTTGTAATGAATCTGGCTTTAACACTACTTTTTGAGCTTTTTTCCATCCCTCACCTTGCTTATCAGCATAAAATATATCACAGCCAATATTTGATTTTTTTTCTCTCGGACATCTTGTGAAAAATAATTTATCCCCTTTTTTAGTTAAAACTGAGGCTCCCTCATTATCCTCTGTGTTAACCGTTAAAGGAAGAGGAATAGGTTCACCCCATTTCCCTTTGTTGTCTCTTGTTGTTACCCAAAGGTCCATGTAACTTTCACCTGTTCTCATATCAACAGCATCACCTGTAGATCCCTCACGAGAGGAGGAGAAAATAACAGTTTCATGTTTTTTATCTCCCCATGCAGAGGAGTAATCATAATGATCAGTATTAATTTGAATTTCATTTTGGACAAAATGCTTTGTTGGCTCATCCATCCAAGCAATAGCTTTTTCACATGATTCTGCTCCTAACTTAGCCAATTTAGAATTAGCATCTATGGTTAAATATTTATTGTAATTTTCTTTAGCAGCCTTATAGTCTCCTTGTTCCTTAAGGACATCTGCAAGATGAAT
Organism: Crocinitomicaceae bacterium; assembly: GCA_002716065.1. Lineage (GTDB taxonomy): Bacteria > Bacteroidota > Bacteroidia > Flavobacteriales_D > Parvicellaceae. The sequence continues at coordinate 13,413 of PAZE01000007.1, forward strand.
GTAAAGTTCAGGATTATCCTTGTCAAATTTAAGCATTATACATCTGTTGTAAAATGTTTGAGCTTGAGCTGGCTCAACCATAAATCTATAACACTCTGCAATTTGATAATTTATTCTTGCTTTTTCTGCGGGTTTCTTTTCCTTTACTTCTGCTTTTTTATACAACTCTATAGCTGTAAAAAAAGATTCATTCATAAATGCAGCGTCAGCTTCTTTGGCAAAATTCTTTTGTGATATACCAATAGCAGAAAAATACATTAATGCAGTAAGGCATAATATCAACTTCATTTCATAAGACTTCATCATCCGTAAAAAATTTTTTATTAAAATAAGGACAATTGCGAAAATAACGAAATATTTCTTTGGATAAAACACAAAATTTAAATTCATAAGAAAAAAAGATGAATTTATCTACACAAAAGCAACCTTAACAGGGTTAATTAAAAACTAAACAATAGTTAAAAGCTATTTTAATAAAACAGAATATAATTTTGCAATAAAAATGAATGTTAAAATTTTATTTCTAATTAAAACTGCAAAAAATCAAAATTCGTCAACTAAAAAAATATTATCCAAAAAAAATGCCAAAACTTTTTTTGGCATTTCTAAAAAACTGTGGAAATTAAAATCTTAAACCTTGGCTGATTTTACTGTTTTAATAATTCTAGCCGCTATTTTATAAGGATCACCATTTGAAGCTGGTCTTCGATCTTCCAACCATCCTTTCCATCCATTCTCAACAGTAATTATTGGAATTCTAATAGAAGCTCCTCTGTCGGAAACACCATAACTAAACTCATTTATAGAAGCTGTTTCATGCAATCCAGTTAAACGTTGATCATTGTATTCTCCATAGACAGCAATATGATCTTTTACAACAGGCTCAAAAGCTTGACAAACCTTTTCATAAACCTCTTTGGAACCACAAGTTCTTAGTAATGAGTTTGAAAAATTTGCGTGCATACCAGAACCATTCCAATCCCCTTTAATTGGCTTAGGATGATATTCAATATAGTAGCCAAAATCTTCAGTCAATCTATCTAATAAATATCTAGCAACCCATATTTCATCACCTGCTTTTTTTGCTCCTTTAGCAAATAATTGAAACTCCCATTGCCCACTGGCAACTTCCTGATTTATTCCTTCAAAATTAATTCCAGCCTCCAAACACAAATTAGCATGTTCCTCTACAAAATCTCTACCATGTGTATTTCTTCCACCAACAGAACAATAGTATAATCCTTGTGGACCAGGGTATCCACCAACAGGAAAACCTAAAGGCAGTTGAGTATCCTTATCCATAATAAAATACTCTTGTTCAAAACCAAACCAAAAGTCGTTATCGTCATCATCAATAGTAGCCCTAGCATTTGACTCATGAGGAGATCCATCAGGATTCATCACTTCAGTCATAATTAAATACCCATCAATACGTGCAGGATCGTTAAAAATAGCAACTGGCTTTAACAAACAATCAGACGAATTACCCTCAGCCTGTTTTGTAGAACTACCATCAAAAGACCATACAGGAACGTCTTCTAATTTTCCACTAAAATCGTCAATAAGTTTAGTTTTACTCCTCATGTTTTGAGTTGGATAGTAACCATCTAACCATATGTACTCTAATTTTGATTTAGCCATTTTTTAGAACTATTTATTTAATGGACAAAAATAAATTTATTTGAAATGAAATAACAATTGAATAGGATTTGTTTTTAATAAAAAAAAATATTTTTCAACAATCACAAAACAAGCAAGAGGTAAGCAAGATAAAAAGCTACTAAAAAGACACCCATTAGTCTTCCAATTTTTTTAGAAAAAATCAATATGGGCCCAATAACTATAGAAATAAAAATCAACCAATAAACATCAAAACAGAAAAAAGAATCAAAAACATCGATTGGGACCACAATTGAAGTTAACCCTAGCACAGCCAAGAGATTAAAAATGTTTGAACCTATCAAATTTCCTATTGAAATACCAGGTTGATTTCTTAATGCAGCAACACATGAAGCAACCAGCTCTGGCAAAGATGTGCCAAATGCAACAATGGTAACACCAACAACAGCTTCTGACAACCCTAAAACATCTTTAGCAACTAACACTGCACTCTCCACCATTAATTCAGCACCATAATATAAACCAAAGGCACCAAAGGGAAGGTATAATAATATTGAAACTAGCAACCCAACATTAGAAGAATTATTTTCAAAATCTTCTTTGTCATTTTTCCCAAAACAGAAAGCATAAATTAAGTAACCAATTAAAGCTCCAAATAAAATACAACCTTCCCAAAAAACAATTTTAGCATCAGTAATTGAAAAAACTATAAAAAGCAATGTTGCTAAAAGCATTGCAACCCAGTTGAACAATAAGTTTGATTTATCTACTGAAATTGGAAGAATTAAAACTGTAGCCCCTAAAACCAAAGCTAAATTAGCAATATTAGACCCCACAACATTACCAATTGCTAAATCTGGACTCCCTAGTACAGCAGCCTGAAGACTCACCAAAAGCTCTGGAGCAGATGTGCCAAAAGAGACAATTGTCAATCCAATAACAAGAGGAGAAATACGAAAATAGTGGGCAAAAGAAACAGCACCTCTAACCAACAACTCACCACCAACAATTAAAATAAGAAGACCTAATATGAGCTCAAAAAACACCAACATAGCTTACTTTGGCATTTTAAATTTATCCTTGATATCTTTAATTTCATCAGCGTTTTCAAATGCAGACTTTTTAATATCATTCTGAATTTCTTGAGAAGCGTCCTTAATCTGTCGCATTCCACGTCCTAATGTTCTAGCAATTTTAGGAATACTCTTGGAACCAAAAAACAACAACACTACAATAAACACAAAAATAAGTTCACCAGCACTTATTCCATCAAGCAGTAGAAATGTTTTCATAAAAACAAATGTAAAAAAAAGCCCTCTATGAGGGCTTTATATTAAAATTATTTCTCTTTGGAGGGCAACTGAACAAGAGACTTTGTTAAATCCACCACAGATGGGGTAGCTATACAAACTGATGAATATGTTCCAACAAGAACACCTACCATAAGAGCGAAAGAGAAGCCTTTAATTGATTCTCCACCAAAAATAAATATGGTTAACAATACTAAAAACGTACTAAAAGAAGTATTTAATGTTCTAGAAAGTGTACTGTTTAACGCATTATTTACTACCTCATTTTGATTTGCTCTTTTATGCAATGTAGTATACTCACGAATTCTATCAAAAACAACTACCGTATCATTAATAGAATAACCAACAACAGTTAAAATGGCTGCAATAAAAGCCTGATCTATTTCCATTGAAAAGGGAACAAAATTATACAACAATGAAAATAAGCCTAGCACCACAAGAACATCATGAAACATGGCAACTAGTGCTCCCAAACCGAATTGCCATTTTTTAAATCTAAAAGCGATATATATAAATATAATAACCAGTGAAAATACAATTGCCAAAATAGATCCATAAACCAATTCATCAGAAATTTGCGAATCTACTCTTCTAGATGTTTTAATGGTAAATGTTTTATCACCAGAATTATCATTTTCAGAGTTAGCGTATCCCAAACCAGCGAAAGCTGATGTAATGGCATCATCTACCATTTCACTAGCAGTTTTTTCAGCATCTTGAGCAGGAACATAATCATTCAAATATTTAGTAGTAATTTCTAATGTAAATGAATTGTCAACTGTTTTTATTTCAGGGAAAACCTTCATACTATCGGCATCCATAGTCAACGAAGCATCTGCAATTGCATTTACAACATCCTTCTTATTGGGAGCTTCAGAAAACTCAACCCTGTATGTTCTACCACCAGTAAATTCTACACCACCATCTAGCCCCCTCATAAACAAAGAAGTAATTCCAGCAATGACAATCAATGAAGAAATTGTGTAATAAAATTTTCTTTTAGACAAAAACTGAATTGAAGTATTTGAAAATAATCCTTCAGTTATTTTATTTGAAAATGATAAGTCCCACTTACTATCTAACATAAAGGTGAAAATAAGTCGAGTGATAAATATAGCACTAAACAAAGAAGTAAATACACCAACAATTAGTGTGGTAGCAAAACCTTGAATTGGACCAGAACCAAAATAAGCTAATACTACTGCAGTTAATAAAGAAGTAATATTCGCATCTATGATAGCAGAATACGCATGCTTATAACCGTCCTGTATTGCTAATTTTATTCCTTTACCTTTTCTTAATTCCTCACGAACTCTTTCATAAATAAGCACATTGGCATCAACAGACATACCAATAGTAAGTACTAAACCAGCAATACCGGGAAGTGTCAATGCAGCACCCATAGAAGCTAACGTACCTACAATAAAGAATATGTTGGCAATTAACGCAACATTGGCAACTAAACCAGCTTTGTTGTAATAAAAAATCATATAGATTAAGACCAACCCAAATGCAAAAACAAATGACCATAGTCCTGAAGAAATGTTTTCCTTACCTAAAGAAGGACCAACAATAGCCTCATCCACAATAACAGCAGGAGCAGGAAGAGAACCAGCTTTTAGAATGTTTGCTAAATCTTGTGCTTCCTCAATAGTTTCAAAACCACCAGAAATTTCAGTATTTCCACCTGCAATTTTTGTTCTAATATAGGGGGCTGAATAAATTTGATTATCTAAAACAACAGCAATAAGTTTACCTGTTTTTTCACCAGTCCAATCTTCCCATATATTGGCAGCTCGCGACTTAAATAACAAAAACACCGCAGGGTTACTCATCTGATCAAAACTCTGTTCAGCCAATTTAATATCTTCACCATCAAGCTTTGGTTTACCAGAGCTAGGCACCTCAACAGCCATTAAGGCATATCCTTCTATTTTCTCATTACCAAAGTTGTACTCTTCAGACTTATTCATCCAAAGAAATTTCACTTTTTTCAAAGGAAAAATGTTTTTTGCTTCCGCACCCCTTAGCATAGCATTAACCTTTGCTGTATCTGCACTTTTAGCTACACCAATATATGGACTATTGTTTGAGTGAATAAAATATAAACTGCCATCAAGTAATGGTTTTTGAAGCTTAGTAGAATCAAGTAGTGCCAATTCCATTTCCCTAGCAAGTACTAAAGAGTCATAAACAGCTTTATCAGCGTAATATACTTCTTGTTCAGTTTCTGATAATAAAGCAACAGAATCCTCAGGAATCTCAGTAAAATCTGAATCAATGGCTAGATCCTCATCCAACTCATTTGATTTTCTTTTCTTTATAGCCTTATCCAGCTCTAAAAAAGAATTGGTCCAATCTTTATGAGCTCCATCCCAAAACTCTAAACTTGCCGTAGATTGCAATAATTTACGAATTCGATTTTTATCTTTCGCTCCAGGCAATTCAATTTGCAACCTTCCTGAAATTGGATTTCGCTGAATGTTTGGCTGACTAACACCAAACTTATTGATTCTCGATTCAATAATTCGTTGTGTTTTATCAATAGCATTACTACTTAATGTCTTAAGCTCCTCAATAATTTGGTCATTGTTCCAATCAATTTTAAATAAATCCTTATTTGCTGAATTAAAATAAGACATTGATGGGTTTTCAGGGTTAATGGCTTTAAAATGGGCATAAAATAAACCGATGAAATCATCAGCAGCAGCTTCGCCAAATGATCTACCACTTTTAAAATCTTCTAAAGCAGCTTGAAAAGGCTCCTTGAAAGATGGATTCTGTGGATTGCCAGCTAAATTTCGAACCAAATCTGAAATAGAAACCTCCAAGGTTACAGACATTCCTCCTTGAAGATCTAATCCCAATCCCAGTTGCTGGTCTTTACACTTTTGATAAGAAATTCCTAGTACAGGATAAGCTTCGTCTTCACCATGATCAGCTAAGTATTTTTGTTCATAATCAGCCTGTACCTTAAGCTTTGCTTTTTCTGAAACAGATGAATCTGTGTACAATTGAACAACTTCATTATCGATAACGGCCTCTTCAGCTTCTGAGTTAATTAATGAATTGTATTTTTCTACTCCGTAGTCTTTGGCTGCTTTTTCTATTCCACTTGTTGCCCAAGAAAAAGACAACTGATATATACAAGCAAGTACTAACAATATGGTTAATACCCATATAAATCCTTTGTTACGCATTGAACTATATTAAAATTTAACAAAATTAGGGCAGCAAATATAGAATTTCATCTCATTATAAACAACATTATTTCAAGTTGTTATAATTTATTAGTGGATTGCTCTATTTTGGAGCAACTTAAACACTCTATTAGCCGTCTATAAATAGTTAAGCATAAAAATTAAAAAACCACATTTTGAAACAACTCACTTTAATATTTGCTTTAATAACAGCTTTAATCAATTATGGCCAAAATTCTTTTTTCAAAAGAGTAGACACTATAAGTGTTGTAAATTTTGGAGATACCTTAACAGCTCCTTGGGTTGGCGGGATAAATGCAGCTCAATTTTCTACAATTGATTTAAACAATGACAACCAGGAAGATCTTTTTATTTTTGACAGAACAGGAAATAAAATAATTACGTATATAAATTCCAATGGAAAATACATCTACAATTCTGCTTATGAAAACTTGTTTCCTGATTTAAACTATTGGGTTCTTCTAAGAGATTTTGACAATGATGGTAAAAAAGATATTTTTTCCTATGTATCTGGGGGAATTGGTGTCTGGAAAAATAAAAGTAGCGCTAACGAACTATCTTTTGAAAAAATAACGGACCCTTATTTAACTTCCTATCAGTTTGGAAATATGACAAACTTATTTGTTTCTAAGGTAGACATTCCAGACATTAATGATATTGACGGAGACGGAGATTTGGATGTGTTAACTTTTGGTGTTTTAGGAAATAGATTGGAATATCATCAAAATTTTTCTGTTGAAAATGGGTATTCCAGTGATAGTCTTATTTATGAAATTAAAAATGCTTGCTGGGGACATTTTCTAGAAACGGGGTTTAACACCAACACTTGTATTCTATTTGATACATGTGGGAACAACGTTGCCAACCCTCACTTACCAATTATTAATGCTGAAAAACATACAGAACCTGCTTCAAAACATGCTGGGTCCACTGTGTTATCAATTGATTTAAACAACGACAATGTGAAAGACTTAATACTTGGAGATGTATCATTTAGTAATGTTGTCGCTTTATACAATGACAATTCTGGTGTAAATGCCAACACTTCATTTATTAGTCAAGATACTGTATTCCCATCCAACACCGTACCTGTTGACATACATGTATACCCAGGAGCGTTTTACGAGGACATAAATCTTGATGGAACAAAAGATTTAATTGTAAGCCCTAATAGCGACAACGAAACAGAAAATAAAGAAAGCGTTTGGTATTATCAAAACTTTGGAACCAACACCCTTCCTTCTTTCAATTTGATAGCTAAAAACGAATTTCAAAATGAAATGATTGAGGTTGGGAAATCCTCTCACCCTGTCTTCTTTGATTACAACAACGATGGTTTAATGGATTTTTTTGTTGCCAACTTTGGTGAATTTAACCTTAACACTTCCAACAATTATATAAGCTCCATTTCACTTTATGAAAATACGGGTACCATAATTGCTCCAAAATTTGATTTAATAACTAATGATTTTCAAAATATTTCATCTTTAAATATTGAAAAAGGGCTTTATCCGTGTTTTGCTGATTTAGATAACGATGGAGACAACGACATGCTGTTAGGAGATTTTTCTGGACACCTTCATTATTTTGAAAACACCTCATCCTCACTTTCTTCTTTTAATCTTATATTAATGAATCCTCAACTACAAGACAATGACGGCAATGTTATTGACATAGGTGATGCAGCAATTCCAGAATTGTATGATTTAGATAATGATGGCGATTTAGATCTTATTGTTGGAGAAGCACTTGGCACTATAAATTATTTTGAAAATATTGGCACTACATCTTCACCCCTATTTAGATTAATTTCTGAAGAATTTGGCAATATTGATGTTAAAGAATGGTGGAACTTTTATGGATTTAGCATACCTAAATTTTTTAGAAACCAACAAAATGAATTGGAATTGTATGTTGGTGCTGAAAGTGGATACATATTAAAATATGGAAATATTGAAAACAATCTCAGTGGAACATTTAATCTTTTAGATACTCTTCTAGAAACTAATATTGGACCTAATGCATCTCCCTCATTTTCATATTTAAATGGAGATACTATTGTTGATCTAATTTTAGGTAATGAAAGAGGAGGTGTATGCCTTTTTCTGGGAACAACAGAAAATCCACTTTCAATTTCAGCTTTTAACGCACCAACAAAACTAAAATTGTTCCCAAACCCTTGCTCATCAGTATTATCGATTCCATTATCCAACTCTTTTAACTACAGCATATACAACACAATTGGACAAAAAGTGCTGTCTGGAAATGGCAATGGTGAAATTAATGTATCTCAATTAAAAAGAGGCATTTACATTATCCAAATTGAAGATAATTTTAATAACTTTATTTCTAGGTTTATTAAAAATTAACTCATGTTTTCTCCCCTCAAAGGATTTCTTTTAGTTTGTCTTGGAATATTTATTATATCGTGCTCTAAAACTGCTGGCCCCAATGGAAAAGCGACAGTACATGTTCATCTAATTAAAACGCTAAACAATAACTTTGCTATGAATCTTGCCAATACTAATGTTATGGTTAATTACAATAGCTCTTCCTTCCCAGGAACTACAGCTTCAGGAGACAACAATGTTCAAACCAATGAAAACGGGTTAGCTGAATTCAATAATCTCAAAAGAGGAGATTATTATTTTTTTGTAATCTCATCTATCAATGATACTTTATTTTCTGGTGGACAACACGTTTGTATTGAAAGCAGAAAAGGAGAACAACACATTGTAATTGATATTGGTGAAGAAAATCCGTATTAATCGACAAAACATCTAACATATTAATTTTTGATGATGATTGTATTTTTTGCAATCAAGCAGTAAAATTTATTTTAGAAAACGATCGATCAAAATCCATTTATTTCACTGGATCAAGTTCAAAAAAAGCTATTGAATTGATTAACAAGTACCAACTTAAAGGGGTGCCTAATGAAACAATCATATTAATATCAAATAATAAGGTTTATCTTTTTTCAGATGCTGTCCTAAAAACAGCTCAACTAATGAAGGGACTATTTCCATTATTAATTCTAACAAAAATTATTCCCTTGTTTATTCGTAACTTTATATATAAAGCTATTGCCAAAAGACGAAAAAGACTATTGAAAAACAATTGTGATATTTCTAAAGAATATTCCAATCACCCTAGAATTATAACCTAAAAAGGAGCCGGGGCTCCTTTTTTAACAAAAAACAGAAACTTTTTTAAAGAGAACTTAAAGCGTCATTCATTTTGCTAACCGCCTGAGCACTTTTAGCAAACAACTCTTTTTCATTTTCGTTAAGCTGGACATCAATAATGTTTTCCCATCCATTTTTCCCCACTACAACTGGCACACCTATACATATATCAGACTCTCCATATTCCCCCTCTAATAATACAGAGCAAGGAATAATTCTCTTTTGATCATTTAAAATACTATCTACTAAATAAGAAACAGCAGCTCCAGGAGCATACCATGCTGAAGTTCCCAGCATTCCAGTTAATGTTTTCCCCCCAACCATAGTAGCTGCAGCAACATCATTTAATTTATCAGCAGATAAAAAATCACTAACAGGCAAACCATTATAAGTTGCCAATCTAGTTAAAGGAATCATTGTAGTATCTCCATGTCCACCAATTACCATACCATGAATATCACTTGAAGGCTTTTGTAAAGCAATAGATAAATACGTCTTAAATCTTGCACTATCTAATGCACCTCCCATTCCAATAATTCTATTTTTTGGTAATCCACTTTCCTTAAGAGCTAGGTAAGTCATTGTATCCATTGGATTTGAAACAATAACAATTATTGCATTTGGAGAGTGTTGTAAAATATTTTCAGTTACTGATTTTACTATTCCTGCATTAACACCAATCAACTCTTCTCTAGTCATTCCAGGTTTTCTTGGGACTCCACTTGTAATAACAACCACGTCACTATTTGCAGTCTTCTTATAGTCATTAGTACTACCGATAATTTTCGTGTTAAACCCTAAAAGAGTAGAAGTTTGTGTCATATCTAGAGCTTTACCTTCAGCATAATTTTCTCTGATATCCAATAAAACCACTTCACTTGCAATTCTTTTGTATGCAATAGCATCAGCACAGGTAGATCCAACGTTACCTGCTCCTACAATAGTTACTTTCATGTTTTTTATTTTTTTTTGCGAAAGTAAAAATTCAAATTCTTCTATCCTATTTTTAGGTTTTAAATATTCTAATATTATTTTAGTACGAGAGTTTGAGCTTAAAGAAAATTTTTCTTTAGGACTCGGCAACTTATCAATAGTGCTAACGTCATCTATACAACAACAATGAAACTGTCTCAAAGAGAGCTTGAAAAAATAGTTAAAAAATGTAAGAGGCGAGATCGTTTAAGTCAACGTAAAATATATGAACTGTTTTATGTTAAAATGATGTCAGTTTGTTACAGGTACGCTAGAGATGAGGATGAAGCTAAAGACATTTTGCAAGATGGTTTTATAAAAGTTTTTGAAAAAATTGACAACTATAGCTTTGAAGGCTCGTTTGAAGGCTGGATGAGAAGAATTATTGTGAATACCGCTATTGACACATACCGTAAAAGAAAAAGGGAATTATCTCAAAACGAAGAACTCTACAAAAACACCTACAAGGAGTTTAACGAATATGATGATACTGATTATAATCCTTATGAATCTATTTCCATAAAGGATGTTGTTGGTGCAATGCAACTTTTGTCTCCTGCTTATCGGGCCGTTTTCAACCTATACATAATGGAAGGCATGACACATAAAGAAATTGCAGCTTCGTTGGAAATAAGTGAAGGCACTTCAAAATCGAATTTGGCCAAAGCAAAGGCCAACGTTAAAAAAATGTTAAGTGAAAAGTTAAATAAGAGTTATGAATAAGCTAGATCCATTTGAGGAATTAATCAGCAAAAAACTACAAAATCACAAAGTGGATTTTAGCTACGATTCATGGGATGCTATTGAAAAAAAGCTCCCCAAAGCAAAAAACACCACTGCTTTTGTTGTTGCTGTAGGAATTATTTCTATTGCAGCTGTTTCATTTTTTATTTTAAAATACAACACCCCTAATTCAAAAGCTATTATTTCCTCTGAAAAGACCATTAGCAAAAAACCACATTCTACAGAATCAACCAACCTAAAAACTATTGACTTAGCACCAGAAAAACCTGAGCAACAAAACCACTCAATTAGTGCAATAGAAAATTCTACTGACCCCAAAAATGAAAAAGGAGAGTCTAAAAAAATAAAACCAATTACTCCCTCTTCTAACATAAAAAATACGGAGCAACCAATTAAACATTATAATGAAAATAATAAGGTGCTTAAAGTTGAAAAAATAGAAGCTAAAAAACCGGTTTCTTTAGCCACTAACGACATACAGCAAGCTCAGCAAGACAATTCTTTACCTTTAGCAGAATTTACTGTAAATAAAACTACAGTTTGCTGTTATGAAACTATAAGTTTCTTTACTGATAAAAACAGAAATATTTCCTACTATTGGGATTTTGATGATGGAAATTCTAGCATTGTTTCTTCTCCTACTCACCAATTTAATGAACCAGGAAATTATATTATTACTTTAAAAGCTAGTAATAAAGACAACCCCAATGAATTTGCTATTTCTCAGCCTATATCTATTACTGTATATCCTACACCTACTGCAAACTTTAATTATGAAAAAATTGTAGAAGATGGGTTGCCATGTATTTCTTTTACAAGTTCAGCTTCTTCAACTAACACTGTGAAATGGAATTTTGGTGACGGTAGTAGTTCTTCATTATTTGATGTTATACATCATTACAACAAAAAGGGAATTTATCAAGTTTCTTTTGAACAAACCAATTCCTACAATTGTATTGCCTCAAACACTCAAGCTGTTGAAATCCTTGAAGACTTTAATTTATTTGCACCAAATTCATTCACACCAGATGGAGACGGAATAAACGATACATTTATTCCTGAATCGTTAAAGTTAATGAATGTTGACTTTACAATGAATATCTATAATAAACAAGGTAAGCTTATTTTCAAAACCAAAAACGTTAACCAACCTTGGAATGGAATCAACCAAAATAACGGTCAGAAGTGTAGCCAAGGATCTTATATTTGGTTTGTTCAATTGGTTAATAAAAATGGTGAAACTGAGCAGTATAACGGGGCTCTTCTTTTACTTAATTAAACAACGCTATAAAGTTTTTGGCAGTTGCTTTAATTTTCTTATTTTTAATTAATAGTTATGAATTACTTTACTGCGAAAAACTATTTATAAAATGCTCCCCTACAGACTATCTTTCTCGTTGATTTTATTTTTATTTACTCCTATTCTTTTTTTATCTCAAGTTGATTTAAGTACAATAAAATCCAATACATCAACTAAAACAAATTGGAAAAAATACACAAAACAAGAAGGTATTTTAATCGAGTATTCCTTTCAGCAAGATAACCCAACAAGATCCTATAAAGGAGAATATTTACTTTTAAGAATAACCAATTCGAGTAATCTAAATCGTCATATATCCTGGGATTTCTCTGCTATATACAATAGTGAACGTTGTCTAAATTGTGATTCTAACAATGAAGAACTTCATTTTGAAAATACTGTAAAAGCTAATTCCTCTTTAACTGGCAACATTAACAACAATAAAAAAGGTCCTTTGGTTATCTTCCATAAATTCACAGATGAAAATTACAAAGGTAAAAGAGCTTTAGAGTGGCAATCTTTTGAATTGAAAAAATTGCACATTAAATAACCCTTTCAATATGAAAAAATTAGTATCTATAGTTCTTTTTGTTTGGGTTTTTTGTTCTGCTTCATTTACTCAATGCTGCACGTTTACTTTAAGTATGTTTGATTCCTTTGGCGATGGATGGAATGGAGGGTCACTAACAGTTAATGTTGCAGGAACCAACTTTGGTCCCTACAGTGCTTCTGGTTCAGGTTCTCAAAGTACATTTACTGCTTGTCCAGGTGATTTAATAACCTTAACATATTCATCTGGAGCATGGGAAGGGGAAAACACTTATTCTCTTTTAGATCCCAACGGGGCCGTTCTTTTTTCTGATGGCCCAAATCCAACTACTGGTACTGTTTTTAATACCAATGCATTTTGTCCTCCTAATTGCTTTGACGGAATTCAAAATGGAAATGAAACTGGAATCGATTGTGGTGGATCCTGCCCTCCATGTCATTGTTCTGATGGGATTCAAAACAATGGAGAAACTGGAGTCGATTGTGGTGGACCATGTCCAAACAGCTGTCCTGTTCCATGTAACGTTAGTGCATCTTACAGTATATTAAGTGGTGCTGGAGGTGCTTGTGGAAATACTGTTAACTACAATCAAACTATTACCATATCTAATCCTAACCTGGGGTATTCAAACGACTTCATTTTTACTTCGGTTCCTACCACTGCGCTAAGTGCTGGCACACTTACCATAAATGCTATGGGAGATTTAAATTCTGCTAACGAAATATGGACAATTTTATCTGAACTCGGAGCTACAATTACAACTCTTGGAGCTAGTGGTAGCCAATGTTCATCAGTATTAACCATTACCATTCCATTATCAATTGCTGATTTAAATGCATGGGCTGCTGATGGAACCATTATTTTTCAAGGTGTTGATTTAAGCTCATCCAATGTAAATCCCAATTTATGTGGAAACGAATACATGGAAATGACTCTATCTTATGATGGGTGTACTCCAGAATTAAGCTGTAATGGTGGAACAGTTCAATTAACTGCTATTGGTCAAGGACAATATAGTTTTGCATTAAACAATGATTTTGACTTAGGATTCGCTGGAACAGGATGGAATGCTTCACCTGCTGCTACTTTCACCAATCCATGTGACCCATCTGTTGACGGTGGAACGTACATGTGGATGGGAGATATGACTGCAGCACCAAGAAATTTAGAAACGAATCCATTGGATGTTTCATGTGGGGGAGAGATTTGTTTTTACCTAGATTTTGCCACACAAGGAAATGCATCTCCTTGTGAAGGCCCAGATTTACCAAGCGAAGGTGTTTACCTTCAATTTTCAACTGATGGAGGAGCAACTTGGACAACCATAAATTACTTTGATCCTACAGCAGGGAACTACACTAGTTGGGCTCAATATTGTTTTCCAATTCCACCAGCAGCTCAAACCAATAACACCATTTTCTCTTGGTGGCAAGGAGGAAGTAGTGGAACCATTTATGATCATTGGGGAATTGATAATGTTACCATTACTAGCTTAGTTAATTGTGATCCCTATACCTACGACTGGAGTCACATTCCAGGAACAAATAATGATTCAACTACAGTTGTAAATGTCACCCAAACTTCTACGTATACTGTTACCTATACCAATGGAACCGATACTTGTTCTACTTCTATAACGGTTACTGTTCCTGATGGACCTATTATTGCTGGTAATGTTATAACAAATGAAACTTGTCCTGGAGATTGTGATGGTAGCGCATCAAGTTCCGTAACCAATTCAGCTGGTACACCTCCCTACTCTTACCTTTGGAGCAATAATGCCACTACAACAAATGTAAATAACTTATGCCCAGGAGATTATATTATTACAGTAACTGATGACAACAACTGTACACATAGTGATACCATAACCATAAATCCTGGTGTTGTTTTAACTCCAACTATATCTCCAGTTGCAGCACAATGCTTAAACAGTAATTTATTCTCTTTTAGCAGTGCTAACTCAACAATTAGTTCTGGGAGCATAAGTTCATACAATTGGGATTTTGGTGATGGAACCGGATCATCAACTTCTGCGAACCCAACCTATTCATATGCAAATGCTGGAAGTTATGTAGTTACTTTAACAATAAGTGATGGAAATTGTACAGAAAGCACTAGCATTAATGTAACTATATGGGAGAACCCTTCTGCTTCAGCAATTCCCTCTGATGAAACGTGTTTTAACACATGTGATGGAGCTATTGATTTAACTGTAATAGGTTCTGGTGGATATACCTATTCTTGGAATAATGGCGCAGGAAACCAAGAAGATCCTAATGGATTATGTCCTAACACATATGATGTTTTAATAACAGATATAAACGGCTGCCAAACTACAGCTTCAGCAATAATTAATGGACCTACTTTATTATCAACATCTATTTCAGGAACTGACGTATCCTGTAATAATTCTTGCGATGGCAGCAGTACGGTTAACGCTAGCGGAGGAAGTCCAGGATACACTTATCTTTGGAATGACCCAAATGCTCAAACTACTGCAACTGCTTCTAACCTTTGTGCTGGATCATATATTGTTTCTGTAATTGATAATAACGGATGTAATTCTTCTGCAAATATTACAATTAATGAACCCAGTATTTTATCTGCTTCAATAAATTCATCTGATGTTTCATGTAATGGTTTATGCGATGGTAGTGCTACAGTAACAGCTAATGGAGGAACTCCGGGATATACTTACCTTTGGGATGACCCTAATACCCAAACTACTGCAACTGCTTCTAACCTTTGTGCTGGAGTCTTTACAGTAACCATAACTGATAATAATGGTTGTACTCAAACTTCAAGTGTTACCATTAATGAACCCAGTATTTTGTCTGCCTCAATAGTCGGCTCTGATGTTTCTTGCTTTAACTCATGCGATGGCAGCTCTACAGTAACAGCTAGTGGAGGATCTCCTGGGTATTCTTATCTTTGGAATGATCCAAATGCACAAACAACTGCTACTGCAACTAATCTTTGTGCTGGGACATTCAACGTAACCATTTCCGACAACAACGGTTGTACTCAAACCTTAACTACAACCATTAACGAACCAACATTACTAACCAATTCTATTTCAAGCAATGACGGCTCATGTAATAATAGTTGTGATGGTACTGCAACTGTTAATACAAGTGGAGGAACCCCAGGGTATTCCTATCAATGGAATGATCCAGCTTTTCAAACTACAGCAACTGCAACAAATCTTTGTGCTGGATCTTACTCTGTGATTGTCACTGACAATAACGGTTGTATTCAAAATTCCTCTATTACAATTAATGAACCATCTGCAATAAATCTTACCACATCAAGTATAAATTCAAATTGCGGAAATAATGATGGCCAAGTATCTGTAATCGCTAGTGGAGGAACTGCAGGATATACTTACCTTTGGGACGACCCTAATACATCAACATCAGCTACCGTAAACAATCTAATTGCTGGAACTTACATTGTTACTGTAACAGATGCTAATGGATGTACAGAAATTGCCACAGCTACTATTAGTGACAATGGATCGGGGACTGCATCAATATCAATTAACAATAACATAAGTTGTAATTCCCTATGTAATGGAAGTGCCTCAGCAACAATTGTGGGGGGGGCTGGTCCATTTACTTACTTTTGGAACAATGGAGAAACGACTTCTACAGCATCGAGTTTATGTGCTGGGACAATTTCAGTAGATATTACAGATGCTAACGGTTGTGTTGTAACTGTAAGTGATTTAATTACTGAGCCCAATATACTTTCCTCAGCAATAACCTCATTCGATGATGTAACATGTAACAGCTTATGCGATGCTGTGGCAACTGTAAATGTTTCTGGTGGAACTCTCGGATACACTTATTTATGGAATGATCCTTCGGCACAAACTACAGCATCTGCCAATAATCTTTGTGCAGGAAATTATACAGTAGACATAACAGATGCTAATGGATGTACTACTTCGGCATCGGTAACCATTAACGAGCCAACTGCAATAAACACCTCAATTATTGGAACTGATGTATTGTGCAACAATGCTTGTGATGGAAGTGCAGATCTAACCGTTTCAGGTGGAACTCCAGGATATACTTACCTTTGGGATGACCCAAACTCAACTAGTTCTGAAGACATTTCAGCTTTATGTGCTGGAAATTATTCTGTTACCATAACAGATGCTAATGGGTGTACTGGAACAGAAAACATTACCATTAATCAACCTACTGCACTTGTTCTTACACCATCATCAGTTAACTCAAATTGTGGAAATAGTGATGGGCAAGTAAGTGTTCAGGTAAATGGAGGAACTCCAAATTATTCTTATTTATGGAATGATCCTTCAGCTTCTACCACTTCTGCAGTAAATAATCTTTTAGCTGGAAATTATTCTGTTATCGTTACCGACAATAATGGCTGTACTCAAAACACCTCTATAACTATTTCTGATAACAGCCCCGCAAGTATATCCCATACTCAAGTAGATATTTTATGTAATGGTGGAAATAATGGAGCTATTGATGTTACATTGAATGGTGGGAATTCTCCATTTACCTACAACTGGATTGGTCCGTCTGGATTTACATCTAATGCTCAAGACCTTACAGGACTCACGGCCGGCACTTATGATTTAACATGTATAGATGCTGTTAATTGTATTGTAAATTTAAGTGTTACAATATCCGAACCTTCACCAATTATTTTATCAACCAATGGTATAAATGCAACTTGCTTTTTAGGTAATGATGGAGAAGTTTCAGTTTCTGCTTCTGGTGGAATGCCTGGTTTTTCATACAATTGGTATAATAATGTCACTTTAACAACCAATGTAGGAATTGGCACCAACATAACCAATTTAACTGCTGGAACATATTATGTAAACGTTACTGACGCGAATGGTTGTACTGTAAATGATAACATTACCATTTCAGAGCCAAACGAAATCATTGTAACCACTTCATCTATTGATGCAACATGTGGTCAATCAAATGGATTAATAAGTGTTTCTGGGACTTCAGGAGGAAGCGGGATATATGTTTCTGAAATTTGGCAAGATGCAAACGGAAATACAATTACTAACACTACCAGTGTTAGTGCTGGATCGTATTATGTAACTGTCACGGATGACAATGGATGTACTGGAAATGGTATTGCCAACGTTTCTGATTTATCTGGGCCTATTGGTCAAATAGATGGTTATGGAGATGCCAGTTGTTATGGTTCATGTGATGGCTTTGCCAATATTGTTGTCGGTGGCGGAACCCCTAACTATACCTATGTATGGCAACCACAACCTGGTAGTGGTCAGGGAACAACTTCGGCAACAAATCTATGTGCTGGAATTTACACTATAGATATCACCGATGCCAATGGATGTGCTACAAGTGTAATTGTGAACATTAATGAACCTGCTCAACTTAGCCTTACACTAGCTTCCAGTTCAGATGCTTCTGGATCTGGTATATGTGATGGACAAGCAACAATTTCAACTTCTGGAGGATCACCTAACTATTCTTATTTTTGGTTTGATGATTGTAATTTAACTTTACCAAATACATCCATTAACGGAACTTCAGTAAATAATTTATGTGCTGGCACTTACGGGGTTCTTGTTACAGACAACAACAATTGTCCCGATACACTTTGTATAACAATAAATGAACCCAATCCAATTATTATTTCAGTAACTGGAAATGATGTTTTATGCAAAAATGACTGTAATGGTTCTGCAACGGCATCTGTAATTGGGGGAGTTGCTCCATTCAATTACCAATGGTATTCTACAGCAACTAACCAATCAATTAATCAAAATTCAATTACTGCTTCAAACTTATGTTCAGGAACCTACTATGTTGTTGTTACAGATGCTAATGGTGTTTCTATGACAAGTTCTAATTTTACTGTAAATGAACCTCCTATTTTAGCTGCCAATACTAGTGTAATTTCCAACTATAATGGTCAAGATATATCCTGTTTTGGTGCTTGTGATGGAGCTGTCGAAGTTATCCCTATTGGGGGTACCTCACCCTACACCTATCAATGGAGTGTTAATGCCAATTCCCAAAATACACCAATTGCCATAAACTTGTGTGCCGGTACTTATGATGTTACTGTAACTGATGCAAATGGATGTATTTCCAATGTAAATATTTCTTTAACCCAACCTATTGACCTCACCAATTCAAATACTTCATCTGATGTATCATGTAATGGATTTTGTGATGGAACAATTTCTTCAAATTCCTTAGGGGGCACAACTCCCTACTCTTATTTATGGAACAATTCTAATTTTAGCACCACATCATCAATTTCCAACTTGTGTCCAGGAACTTACAGCGTTACTATTACGGATGCTAATGGTTGTTCAACTATTGAAACATCAACAATAACAGAACCAAATCAATTGGTAATTTCAGCAACAAGTACAGGCTCTAACTGTAACCAAAATGATGGAAGTGCAACAGTTAGTATAGTTTTTGGAACTCCACCTTACAGCTTTCAATGGGATAATAATGCTGGAGCTCAAACAACCGCAACGGCAACTAATTTGTTTTCTGGCTGCTATGATGTTATTATAAATGAAGGAAATGGTTGTATAGACACTGTAAATGTTTGTGTAACAGATCTAGGTGCACCTACGGTTTCTATTTTAACACAGACTGATGTTTCTTGCTATAATTCGTGTGATGGATTTGCTCAAATTCAAGTTTTTGGAGGGGCTCCACCTGTTCAATACAATTGGTACGATCAAAACAATCAACCTATAAATCAAACTACAGCAAGTGCATTTAATTTATGTGCAGGCACCTATATTGGAGAAATGACCGATTCAAATGGTTGTCAAGCATCAGTAAATGTAATTATCAATGAGCCCTTAGAGCTAAATGGAATAATTTCAGCTAATTCGTCCGTGACTTGTTTTGGTGATTGCGATGGAACAGTAACGGTAACTGCATCATCTGGCACAGCTCCTTACAACTATCAATGGAACGATCCAAATTTTCAAACTACAGCTAATGCTAGCAACTTGTGTCCAGGAAATTATTCTGTAACTATTACTGACAACAACAACTGTTCATTTACTATTCCCACTACAATAGGTGAACCAGATCAAATACAATTAACTGTAAATTCAACAGATGCATACTGTAATACTAATTCCGGAAGTGCTAATGTTATTTTAAATAATGGCGGTGTTAATCCAATTACATATTTATGGACACCTTCTGGTCAAACAACAAGCTCAGCAACAAATTTAAATCCTGGTAATTATGCCTTAACTTTAACAGATGCTAACGGATGTACAGCAAATAGCTCTACAACAGTAGGGAATATTCCTCCAGGAACAGCTTCAATTTCTAATTTAACCAATACATTGTGTCCAGGATCTTGTGATGGAACAGCTACTGTTTCAATGAGTGGCACAGCAACTGCTCCATTTATATACGAATGGTTTACCAATAGTGGATTAAGCATTGGTCAGGATTCTATTACAGCTATTAATTTATGTGCTGGATACTATTATTGTGTAGTTACAGATGCTAATGGGTGTATCTCTTTCACTAACCAGTTTGATATTTCTGAGCCGGCACCATTATCATTAGTTGTTGACACAGATTCCTCCAATTGTTATGCATCCTGTAATGGACAAGCAGTTGCTACTGTAAGTGGTGGAACAGGTTCCTACCAATATCAATGGGATGATCCGTTATTACAAATTACCCAAACTGCATTCAATTTATGTGCTGGAACATACACAATATTAGCTACTGACAATAATGGTTGTACAATTTCTTCGCAAGTAAATATTGAACAACCCAACTCATTAATTCTAGATTCAACAGTTATTAATGCAAATTGTGGTCTCTCTAATGGTGAAGGGTGTGTCAACGTAATTGGTGGGATTGCTCCGTACAACTATTTATGGCCAAATAACGCAACTACTAGTTGCTTAAATGGATTGGCAGCAGGATCATACTTAGTAGAAGTTACTGATGCAAACAATTGCTCACAAAACATAGTAGTTGAAATCTCTGACATAGACGGACCCATTGCATCGATAATAAGTGTTACAAATACTAGCTGTTATGGAAGCTGTGATGGAAGCGCCACTGTTGATATGATTGGTGGAAGCGGAACATTTTTTACTGTACAGTGGGATTCTAGTGCCTTTAATCAAACAACACCCAGTGCATCCAACCTTTGCGCTGGGACATATACAGTAAACATTACAGATGATATTGGTTGTAGCTCATCAGCAGCAGTTACCATTAACCAACCTGATACTATTCAATACATTAGAAATAAAACAAATCCTACATGTTTTGGATACTGTGATGGTCAAATGTGGGTAAGTCTTGTTGGGGGAACTCCTCCATACTCATTTGATTGGAGAGATAACGCAAATAATTCTTTAGGGGTAAACAACGATTCTATTTCTGGAATATGTTCGGGAAATTACATAGTAATAATAACAGATGCCAATGGCTGTGTAGTAATAGCTGATTTTGTTTTAACAGACCCACCACAAGTGTCTGCAAGTATAACCACCAACTCTGTTTCCTGTTATAATTTATGTGATGCTTCTGCAACTGTAACACCATCAACAGGATTTGGTCCATTCACTTATGTTTGGGGGAGCAATACTGGCTCTCAAACAACTCAAACAGCCACTGGTTTGTGTGCAGGAAATTACACAGTTACAGTAACAGATTCTGATGGTTGTACTAACACAGCTCAAACAACAATAACTGAACCTACCCAATTGACTTGTTCAATTACTAATTTCAATAACCTCTCATGTAATAATTCATGTGATGGTTTTGCTCAAGTTGATGCACTTGGAGGAACGCCAGGGTATACCTATATATGGAATAATAACGGTGGAATAAATCAATCCGCATCAGGTCTTTGCGCTGGAAATTATACTGTAACAGTTATAGATGCCAACAATTGTACGAGCACTTCAACTGTAACTATTTCTGAACCTAATCCACTTGTTGCTGTTTCCAGCTCAATAGATTTGTTGTGCTTCAACATTTGTACTGGAGAGGCTAACGTTAATGTTTCAGGTGGAACTTTGCCATATAGCTATCAGTGGGACGACCCAAATTTCACTACTGCAAATAACGTAGCTAATCTATGTGCTGGAACATATTCATGTGTAATAACAGACTCCAATAATTGCTCTTTTACTGAAACTATTCAAATCACTCAACCAACTGAACTTTCCATGTCAGTTTCAATAACAGATGCCAATTGTGGACAGAGCAACGGGCAGATATGTATGAGTCCAACGGGAGGAACAGCACCTTTTACTTATCAGTGGAATGACCCTTTTAATCAAACATCTGCATGTGCCACAAACCTATTATCTAACTGCTATAATGGAGAAATATTAGACGCTAATGGTTGTTTAATAGATAGTGTAATTTGTGTTAATGATATTTCTGGTCCTAACGTATCTTTAGTAAACTCAACAGATGTAACCTGTTATGGCTATCAGAATGGAGTAATTCAAATTAATGTAGTTGGTGGAACTGGAGGTAATTCAATTTCTTGGTTTGATAATGCTGGTAATATTCTTTCAAGTGGAAACAATCAAACTATTTTATCAACGCTTAATGGCGGTTGCTATTCAATTCAAGCAGTTGATAATGCTGGTTGCATATCTTCTATAACCACGTGCATTAACGAACCCAACTTATTAACCTCATCTATAGCAAATTTCTCTGAAGTAAGCTGCTATCAGTTTTGTGATGGAAATGCCACTGCAATAGCAACTGGAGGGGTTATTTCATCTTCATACAACTATTCATGGAATGATCCTAATGCACAAAACACACCAACTGCTAATGGGTTATGCGCAGGAAACTATTCAGTTACCATTACAGATGATAATAATTGTTCTTCTACTTCTAATATAGTTATTGGTTCACCCACTCAACTTTCTACAAATGTGAGCTCTTTTGCTGATGCATTATGTTATAACTCCTGCGATGGCATAATAGAAGTGTCATCATCAGGTGGAACTTCTCCATATAACTATACTTGGAATAACGGTACAACAAGCTCCATAAATACCAATTTATGTGATGGCAATTATACTGTTATTGTTGTGGACGCCAATGGATGCTTAGATTCTGTTTCACAGTTAATTAATGAGCCAACACCTTTACAAGCAACCATCAATACCATTAATTCTACTTGTGGAGATTGCAATGGTCAAGCTACCGTTCAAGTTTCGGGTGGAACAAGTGGTTATTCTTACAATTGGTTTAATTTGGGAAGTTCGCCTATCCCAAATTCAAATATTGGACTATGTCCTGGAAGTTTTCAAGTAGAAGTGATTGACCTCAACAATTGTACAGCTATTTTCACAGATACAATTATTGATGATAGCAGTCCAACAATTGATAATATTGGTTTTACAAGTCCACTTTGCAATGGACTAAGTAACGGAAGTGCTTTTGTGGAAGTTTCAGGTGGGACATTGCCCTATACTTATCTTTGGGATGATCCCGCTCAGCAACAGGTTGATAGTGCTGTTGCTTTGCAAGCTGGCATCTACTGTATAAATGTAACCGATGCAAATGGATGTATAACTACAAATTGTGTTAACGTAACTGAACCCAATCCATTAAATGGCGTTCCCGATCTTCCAGATACAATATGTTATGGAGATTCTACCCAAATATGGGCGAGTGGACAAGGCGGGACTTTCCCTTATACAATAAATTGGTCCAATACATCTCTAAGTGGATTTGGCCCCATAACAGTTGCTCCTTCAAGCACTACAGATTATTGCTTTACCGTTACTGATGATAACGGTTGTATATCTCCTACTTCATGTGTTACAATAAGTGTTACACCACCGCTTTCTTTATCTGTTACACCAAGCATGAATATTTGTAGTGGTGGTAATGTAGATGTACAAGCAATTGCTTCTGGTGGAGACACTTCAAATTACAATTATAATTTTGCTTGGACGGATGAAAACAATTTTTACATCCCTTCAGTTGAAAATGGAGACACATCCACCATTAACATAGGACCAAATACGGTGAGTTGGTTTTATATTGTTTTATCTGATGGATGTTCTATTGATGCAATTGATTCAACAGAAATTGGCATAAACCCCAACCCTCAAGCTCTAATAATTGCTACTGACTCTATAAATTGCGCCCCACTAAACACCCAGTTTATTGTTAATTCAGATATAGGAGATTATTTTGATTTTGATATTGACTGTGATGGAATTAGTGATTATTCCGGAACAAGTAATAATTTAACTTACACTTTTGCAAATAGTGGTCTATTTGATGTTTGCGTTAGAGTTACCAATTCATCTACTGGTTGTTTTACAGATCTATCTATTCCTAATATGATTCAAGTTTTTGATAATCCAAATGCCTATTTTACTACAAACACCAATCAATCAACAATACTAAATCCATCTATTGAAATAACTGATGGGTCAATCGGTGGATATAACTACAGTTGGGATTTTGGTGACAATTCTTCAATTTTCGGAACAATTAATGATGTAATTAATGACAGCACTACGACAGGCTTAATGACCAATCTAACTCACCTATACGGTGACACAGGAATTTTCACCATAACACTCATCATTTCTGATAACAACGGTTGTACTGATAGTTACCAACAAACCATTAGCATTGAAGGAGACTATATCGTATTTACTCCATCTGCATTTACACCAAATGGTGATGGCAGAAATGATATCTTTATTCCTGAAGGAATTGGTATTAGCAGAGATCATTACGAATTTTATGTCTTTAATCGCTGGGGAGAACTTATTTTCGAATCCTACAACCCTTCAGTTGGTTGGGATGGAACCTATAAAGGTAAGCTCGTTAAATTAGACGCTTATGTATGGCTATTAAGAACATGGGATAACAACCAACATCCTCACGAATACATGGGTCATGTTACTGTAGTTCGATAAATTAAGGCAACTTTACACATCTTAAGTGCGTCTAATTTTTACTTTTGAGATAACACGAAAAAATTAAACTTATATTATCTACACAATGAGAAACCTAACCCTTATAATTACTATTGTTCTACTTTCAATTGACCTAACTTCTCAAGAGGATAGAAAGTTTTGTCAATTTATTATGACTAATGTTGAAAATAGAGCTAAAACCTTGGAAATTGATGCTTTTGTCAGAAAACAAGAAGGCGTATTTATTTCAAGAGCTGATTTGAATTCAAAAAAATATTTACTTATTTACAACAGTAATTCATCCATTGATATTGATTTAATTAAAAATTGGATGATGGAACTAAAAGTCGAATTAAAATGTATTCGTGAAGGTATTTATGGGGTTGATAAAATTTTAGATCAAAAACCAGATTGTGAATAAACTTTTATTTACCATATTAGCAGTACTTTTTTACAGCACTTTACTTTCTCAGTGGGGAGATTGCACCAACTCAACAGATGCTTGCACAAATCCATCCTTTAATGTAACACCTTCTGGCTTTGGGAATATCGAAGAGTTCACTACAACTTCTACTATTTCTAACCCGCAAACCAATCCAAATCCAATCCCAGGAAACATGGGTTGTTTACTAGCTGGTGAACTAAACAGCACATGGCTATTAATCAACGTATCCTCCTCTGGAACACTTGAATTCAGCATGGGAACTGCTGGTACTAACAATTGTTTTGACTGGATAATGTGGCCCTACGATCCCACACAAACATGTACAGAAATTCTAAATAACAACTGGCCGCCTATAGCATGTAACTGGAATGGAATGTGCACTGGAATTACAGGAATGGCTAATCCGGGAAATTTACCCGCTGGCGGTGACCCTAGTGATTTCGAGATGGGATTAAATGTCAATGCTGGAGACCAATTTATGATTTGTTTTTCTAATTTTAGTTCTGCATCGACAAATGTGCCTTTAGACTTTTTCGGCACAGCCACAGTTTCATGTGGAAATGCTTTTGGAGCAACTATTTGTTATGGTGATACAGCTACAATTTATGCTGTTGCTGGTATTAACTATACCTGGGACACTTCCATTGCTGGTTTTATTGGAACTAATGCTACTGGAGACACTGCATATGTAAATCCTACTGTAACAACTAATTATTTAGTAACTATTGATTTTGGTCTCATTGGAATACAAGTTGACACAGCTACAGTTGAGGTTTTACCCCCCTTGAATTCAAGTGTTATTTCGGTAAGTGAAACCTGCTTAGACAGTGCAGATGGAAGTCTCACAATAGCAACTTCAATCGGATTACCTCCAATAGATTTCTCAATTATTGGTCCAACAACATCATCTACAAATCAAACTGGTATATTTAACAATCTTGAGGCAGGCAATTACACCATTTCTGTAACTGATGCTAATGGATGTACAGAAAACATTACAGCAACTGTAGACCCTGGGCCATTTTGTTGTAATTTTTCAGCTGAACTTATTGCTGACACCGTTCAATGTCAGAATGATTGTACTGGAGAAATCTACCTTAACTTAACAAATGCTATTGATCCAATCACAATCGAATGGTACAAAGAAAGTATTCTATCCAACGATTTATTAATTGGCAATAACGTAGACACCATTTACAATTTATGCCCAGGAAATTATTACGCCATAGTTACCGACAGCACACTTTGCCCTTCAGGAGATACTGTAGTAGTTTTTTCTCAGGAAATATACCCAACTATTTCCACTATGAATGATACTATTATTACTGCTGGTTTAGATTACATTATATGGGCAAATGGAGATGGAAACATAACATGGACTCCTTCAACATATTTAAGTTGTACAAATTGTGATACTGCCTTTAGTATTGGGACCGAAACAATACAATACATTGCTACCGTTACTGATTCTTTGGGGTGTGAAATGACAGACACTGTGCTTATAGAAGTTATAATTAATCCATTGTTTGTTCCTTCAGGCTTTTCTCCTAACGGGGATGGGTTAAATGACATCCTTAAAGTTATTGGTGGTGGAACCTCATTCTTTAATTTTATAATTTATGATAAATGGGGGAATGTTGTTTTTGAAACCAATGATATTTCCATTGGTTGGGATGGCACTTATAAGGGAGTAGATTTACCATCTGATGTTTTCATTTATGTTGTTGAAGCAAGTTTTACCAACTCTCAAGTCGTTAAATTATCTGGTGATGTTACACTATTTAGAAAATAAAATCTTCGGAGTTTTTTTCTTGATTCTACTTTCATTTAGTTTAAATGGACAAGACTACCAGTTTTCACAATTTAATAAAGCCCCATTACTAATAAATCCTGCCAATGCTGGAATGGGAAAAGGATACAATAGATTTAACTTGATTTATCATACCCAACATCCTACATCAAATTTTGTTTTTCAGAACTATCATTTTTCAGCTGACGGACCTATTTTTTCTCATAAAATGAATACCTCCAGGGGATATCTTGGATTAGGCTTTCATGCTTTTCAGGAAAAAAGTGCAAATACTTTTTCTAAATTGGATATTGGTATTACCCTATCTTCTTACGTAGATATAGACGATAATAATCAGCTTTCATTTGGATTTCAAACAGATTTTATACAACACACTATAAACACTTCTTCAGTACAATGGGCAAGCCAATACAACAATTCATTGGGAGGTCATGACCCAACAATAAATTCTGGTGAAGCTTTCTTTTCTAATTCACTTATTACTTTTAACACCGCAACAGGGTTGTTGTGGAAAAATAGCACGAAAGATCAAAATTTATCTGGAATTGACATTGCCTCCTTTCAAATTGGCTATGGAGCATTTAATTTATTTAAACCTAGAAAAATTTCTTTACTTGCTAATGACAGAGCTTTTGTTAGACATGTAATACATGGTAGAGGATTATTTGCAATTCAAGAGCTTAAATACGGAATTGCCCCACAATTTTTAATTCAAAAACAAGGGCCTCATTTCGATGCAACTGCTGGTGCAGATGTTAAATATTACGTTAAAGGAGATACAAAATATACTGGCTTTGTAAGAGAATGTAATTTAGGAATGGGCTTATTTTACAGATACAACGATGCTATTATACCTAAATTCAGTATTCAGATTAATGATTTAAACATCTCTTTATCTTATGATTTAAGTGTAGGACCAGTAAACAACTTTAATGGAACTGTTGGTGGGTTTTCAATTGGAATTCAATACAACGACACGTATGGTGTTTTATTCAATCAAGGAAACATGCACGTTGTAAATCGATCAAGAAAGATGAGAAAACTTTAGAATATTATGCATCAATATTAGCATATTTAGCATTCTGCTCGATAAATTCTCTCCTTGGAGGTACCTCATCTCCCATTAACATAGAAAATATTCGATCTGCTTCAGCAGCACTTTCAATAGTAACTTGGCGTAACGTTCTATTATCTGGAGACATCGTAGTTTCCCAAAGTTGTTCAGCATTCATCTCTCCAAGACCTTTATAGCGTTGTATATGAACACTAGATTCGCTTCCAGATCCTTTTAAGCTGTCAATTAATGCGTCTCGCTCTTTATCATCCCAAGCATACTTTGCTTGCTTTCCTTTTTTCACAAGATATAAAGGAGGTGTTGCAATATAAATGTATCCATTTTCAATCATCTCCCTCATGTATCTAAAAAAGAACGTTAATATTAACGTTTGAATATGACTACCGTCAACATCAGCATCACACATGATGACTGCTTTATGATACCTTAATTTTTCTAAGTTTAGCGCTTTAGAATCTTCTTCTGTTCCAATACGCACTCCTAGAGCAGTGTAAATATTTTTTATCTCCTCATTTTCAAAAATCTTATGCGCCATTGCCTTTTCGACATTTAAAATTTTCCCTCTTAATGGCATTATTGCTTGAAAATGGCGATCTCGTCCTTGTTTTGCAGTTCCTCCTGCTGAATCTCCCTCAACAAGGAACAACTCACTAATAGAAGGATCTTTAGAAGCACAATCGGCTAGCTTACCAGGCAAACCAGCACCTCCCATAGGGTTTTTTCGCTGAACCATCTCTCTTGCCTTTCTAGCAGCATGTCTAGCAGTAGCAGCAAGAATAACTTTCTCAATAATTCGTTTAGCAGAGTCAGGGTTTTCTTCTAAATAATTGGTAAGCATTTCACTAACCGCCTGACTTACGGGTGCATTAACTTCTCTATTTCCTAATTTTGTTTTAGTTTGACCCTCAAACTGCGGCTCAGCAACTTTAACAGAGACAATAGCAGTTAACCCTTCTCTAAAATCATCACCTGAAATCTCAAATTTAAGTTTATCCAACATACCGGAACTCTCAGCATATTTTTTAAGCGTGTTGGTAAGACCTCTTCTAAAACCAGAAAGATGAGTCCCCCCTTCGTGAGTGTTTATATTATTTACATAACTGTGAATGTTTTCCGTATAGCTAGTGTTGTAAATCATGGCAACTTCCACAGGAATCCCAGATTTCTCTCCTTCAACCGCAATAACATTTTCAATAAGCTTTTCTCTATTTCCATCTAAAAACTCTACAAACTCAGAGAGACCTCTTTCAGAATGAAATACTTCATTTTTAAAGGAACCATCTTCAAGTTTTTCTCTGTAATCGGTAATGGTAACGGTAATCCCCTTATTTAAAAAAGACAGTTCACGCATTCTAGCAGAAAGTGTATCATACGAATAGGTAATATCTTCAAAAATTTCTGGATCTGGATGAAATTCAACTTCAGTTCCTCTTATATCTGTTTTACCAATTTCAGCTACCTCATCTGTTTTCTTTCCTTTCGAATAATTTTGCTCGTAAATTTTTCCATCTCTAAAAACAGTAGCCTTTAAGTGAATAGATAAAGCATTAACACATGAAACACCCACACCATGCAATCCACCAGAAACTTTATAGGAGTCTTTATCAAATTTACCTCCTGCACCAATTTTTGTCATTACCACTTCTAAAGCGGACACCCCTTCTTTTTTGTGCTTATCAACAGGTATTCCTCTACCGTTATCTCTAACCTTAATTCCATTCCCTTCTAGAATATCGACACTTATTGTATCGCAATGACCAGCAAGAGCTTCATCAATAGAGTTGTCCACTACTTCATACACTAAATGATGTAGCCCCCTCATACCAACATCACCAATATGCATGGAAGGTCTCATCCTTACATGTTCAATACCTTCTAAGGCCTGTATACTATCGGCTGAATACTTTTTTTCTTCACTCATTTTATCACTAGTTTTTTACCTGTTACAAAGATAATAATATACCCATAATTACAGTAGCTACAACTCCGTAAAAAACGGTAGTTTTCAACATTTTTACAGGGAGGAATTTGAATTGTTAAAAAGTAAAGGTTGCGCCTCCAAATATATTAATTGACTGAACCGGATAATTGGTCCACCTTTGATACTTTTTAGCAGCGAAATTATTGAAATTAATAAAGGCTGATATTCGTTTATTGTATCGATATTCTAAGCCTAAATTCATGTCAATAAATGGCTTTAGTTGGTATTCATACCTATTATTGGAAAATTCATACTCAGAGGGATCTAAGTTAACTGGTTCTATGTAAGAGAAGGCAGCCCTTGATCCAATTAGAAAAATACTACTTTTTACAATAATCTTGTCTGCTAAATCATACCATCCAGAAAAGGTAAATTTATAGTTGGGCATTTGCCATGCTTTATTTGCTTCATCCCTTAAACTATAAATGAAGAATTCCCCTTTTGAAAATAATTTTAACTTTTCAGACTTCTTATATGAAATCTGACCAGCAAAAGTTGTTCTGTCCATATTGTCATACATGAGCTGAAATTTATTTTCATAAGATGATATGGTATCTGGGATAAAAAAGTACATGTCATTTAACTTTTCAAAACCTGCTGAAAGATTAAATGTTATGTTATTGCTAACAGATCCTCGAATACCACCAAATAGGTGAATTCGTTGATTGGTGTTTTGTATAGTATCATCATCAGAAATAAATGGATTGATTATTCTTAAGGTATTTAAATTATTTCTTTTAAGCCCTCCATTAACACCTAAGTAAGGAATAAATAAATCATTAAATAGACTATAACTACACTCTAGATCTGGATAGAAATAAAATTTGGCCTGATAATCAATATTACTCTGCATAGACAATCCAGCCTTTGCTTTCCAATTTTTACCTCTCGAAAAAATATGTGGATTTGCCTTTACAATTGCATTAGTGGAAGACATGTTATCGGTTGATTCCCATTGACCATTATTAATCCACTGAGCTTGATTTAGATTATTTACATCTACTTCAATTGACGCTATAAACTCTTCTTTTTTTAAGAATTTACCTACCTGAGCTCCTATTAAAAAATAATTTTCAATGCTACCAGAAGCATTGTTTAAAAAATGATAATCCATCCAGCCCTTATAATTTAGTTTAGATGTATCCCTACCAACATTTCTTTTTTTAAACTCCGTAGAAAACTCAATTAAATTATACGCTTGCCTTGTAGTATCTGAATTATCGATATACTCTTGAGGAACAATTAAGGAGTCTTGAGAGAAACCATAATAATGAAAAACGTCTCTTGAATAACTTAATCCAACGAGCAAATCTTGCTTGTCTAAAAAATGCTTGTAAAAGCCTCCTATTTTATTTTCAGAAAATTGATTTATGCCAACATCTTTAATATTCCCTAAAGCACTATGATGAAATGCATTTGCCCCCCAACTATTTAACTTAGATCTAGTAGAATTATAATTTACTTCGAAAAATGGCATAATATAGGTGCCTGCTGCTCCTTTAACATAGCCACTGTAAAGTTTATCTAGAGGTTCTACAATTTTAAGTTTTGCAGCTTTAATAGGAACTGCATTAAAATCAGTTTCATGTTTTTTAGGTTCTAAATAATACTTAACCTCAGAAATTTTAACAGTTGAATCAATAGTTTTTGGAAGCTCTTGATTTTTCTCTGTTTTTGCTATTGTTCTTCGACCAGTACCTATTCCTAGGTAAGTATCATGAGTAGAGTTTTGCCCAACAACAAAATGAAAAGCAAAAAAACAAACTATAAATACGCTATTCTTCATTTTCGTCAGTATTAGAATCTTCAGTTGGATTTTCGTTTTCAGACTCTTGAACTTCTTGCTCGTTAAACAAATCTCCATCTTTTGGATCGGTATTCTCAAAATCAATTTCAACCTCTTTAGTATCAAATTGCTCTTCTTCAGCATTTTCTAAAGCTACAATTGCATCTATTTTTTCTTGAGCCATTTTTACTAGCTCAGCCTTTGAATCTCCATTATAATTATCTACAATACTCTGCAAGCTATGCTTAGCATTAAAATAATCTCCAAGAGCAACAAAATTATCTCCAAGTAAAATAATACCCTTAGCCAACCAATAATCGTAAGATGGTTTTTGTTGTACTAGCTCCATTATTTCATTCTCACAAAGCTCATAATTCCCCTGAGTATACAATATTTCGCATTTATAGTATTTTGCCTGAGCGGCCTCAACACTTTTAGTTAGTTTAGTAGTGGAATCTAATACAGATAGTGCCAAATCAAATTGCTGCAACTCTTTTAATGAGACTCCTTTGTAAAGCATTGCCTGAACAAAAATATGCTCTTGCACATCAACCATTGATGTAGTTTTTGTAGCATACTCAACGGCAGAAGAGTAACTATTTAAATTCCAAAAAGCTTTTAACTGCCCAATTATTGATATTTTTAAATCCTCATCTGAAACAGCAACTTTTTCTAACGTGGAATAATGTCCTAAAGCTTGATTGTAATCCTTTAAATCGTAACTTATATTCCCAGCATACCTCAATACTTCAGTATAATAATTATTATTGGGTTTACTTGCAACAAAATTATAGTGCGTAAGTGCTTCAGATAATTCACCATTTGCATACAAACAGTTTCCAATATAATAGTGTGCACTAATTTGATGTCTTGGGGTTTCGATGTTCGTAAGATATTCAGCTCCTTTAAGTAATTGAAGCTCACAGTCTCCAGCATCTCTAGCTTGTTGAACTGGAATCCATAGAATAGAATCTCGCTCACTTTGAGAAACTTCTATTCCCTTAGAATTTAACCAATCGTAGTAGTCAGGCAAATTATCTCTTCCAGCATACACCTCTTTCATTAATTCAATTGCTAGTGTATTCTCAGCTTCAGCATCTGGATATTGAGCCAAAACCTGAAGAAAATAATTCTCCGCCTGATCATAATTTTTATCCTTTAAGTAAATTCCTCCTATTTCAACAAGGGCACTTGAAACAAAACTATTTGTTGGATAAGCAGAAATAAAGTCTTTATAAGAATCAATAGCTTTTTGATTTTCACCCAAATTATTGTAAGTCTGAGCTAAATTTAGCAATGACATTACTTGATAGTTAGAATTTGGATATAATCTGGTAAGCTCAGAAAGAGTAGCTACCTTACCGTCATAATTCTGAACAAGCCCCTGAGCAGTAGCTTTTTGGTAATAAGCATAACTTAAGTTCCCCTGATTAGTAGCTATTGCATTATCGTAATATTCA
The DNA here is from genome assembly GCA_002716065.1 of Crocinitomicaceae bacterium. GTDB lineage: Bacteria > Bacteroidota > Bacteroidia > Flavobacteriales_D > Parvicellaceae. Next base: position 46,831 of record PAZE01000007.1, read on the forward strand.
ATTGCAAGCAGATCATTTTTTAAGATAAAATAACAATCTGCAGTTCTTAAATAAGCATCTTTTAGATTTTCTTTTGAAACCTGATCTGCCTGCTGAAGATAGTTTCTAAATGAAGTTACACTTCGATTAAGATATTCTTGTCTTTGGATTTCTGACAAGCTTGATTTATTAGAAGATTTAAAAGGTTTTGCTTTTTTAAAATAGCAGTAGCCAATATTGTAATCTGCCTCACGATATTGTGTAGTTAAAACAGCTCCTGGTTCAAGCTTATATTCCAAATAATACTGAATAGCTTTATCAAACTGATCTAGATGATAGCTACACTCAGCTTTCCAAAAAACACTAATTGAATTTAGGCTTTTATCAACAGGATATTTTTTCACACTAGCAAAATGATCTCTTGCTAATTGGAAAGATTGATTGTGATAAAGCTCAACGGCTCGATTAAAAACAATCGTTTGATAAGCAACCTTTAACCTACTGTCCTTACTTGCTATTTTGTCTAATGAAGTTAATGCGTCATCATAATTTTTTGTGGTCATATATACCTTAATAAGAAATTCATAGGCCTGATCAACATCCGATGACTCTGGATAAAGGTCTATAAATTCATGAAAAGCATCGATAGCTTCATCATAAGGATTATAGCTTAATTCATAGGCAAGTTTTGCATAGTTAAAAAGAGCGTTTTGTTTTATTTCAGGATCAAAATCCAACTTACTAGCCGCCTGAAAAGCATTTCTTGCGTAATCTTTTTCATCTAATTTTAAATAACAATCTGCCATGTGGTAATAAGCAGTTTGAGACATGCCATCTTTTTTGGTAGCCACCCTTCTAAGATACATCACCGCTTTTTCAAAGTGCTGTGTCCTATAAAAAGCATAACCAACCTGATAATTATCCTCTCTAGTTGCCTTTACAGATTTTTTGAACTCTTTGAAATATGGAATAGAATTAGCGTACTGTTCATTATAGTAATAGGCGTCAGCAATAAGCTTAGCAAATTCACCTTTTCTTTTTTCAATAACTGAATCTAAATATGGTGGGGCATACTCAATAAGAAGATCATATTTTTTTTGTTTATGATATATCTGAGTAACATAGTATGGAACGATAGCCTTAAACATCTTGTTGGATGCAATCTTCATAAACCCTTCCAAAGCAGTTTGTAAATTTCCTTCATCATATGCAATGTGAGAGTAGTAATAAGTGGCTGGAATCTTATAATCAGATTCAACTGAGAGAACTTCTTTAAAATGGGGCTTGGAAAGCTGTTGTTTTTTCTTATAAAAATAAGCATACGCCAATTTAAAGTGAAATTCAATCCTTTCTTTATCAGTGAGATCATAAGGATCTATTAGAGAGAAAAACTCGATTACTTTATTGAATCGTTTAACTCTATAATTATGTCTTCCTAGTTGGAAAAAAACTTTTTTTGACTTTGGATGATCAGGATGATCAAGAACAAATCTTTTTAACAATACCTCGGCATCTAAATGAAAAAGTTCGAGTGCACAAACTGCATGATAAAATTCTGCATCCACCCTAAGTTCATCTTTAGCATTCTCAATGCTATTGATAACGGAACTAAACTTTTCCTGAGCTGCACTATACAACAACTTATCAAAAAGCTCCTGCCCATCTCTATAGTCTTTATAACTGTCGGTGAAAATCATTGTTTTCTGGGCATTAAAGCTGCCTACAGAAAAAAACAACACCATAAAAACAATCAAATAATTTTTCATACTACAACAAGGATATAATCTAAATAAAATTAGACAACCTAAAGATAGAAAGGTGAAGTGCTAAGGAGTTGACCTATTCTATTAATTTTCAACGCTAGAGTGTTTAAATTATTTTAATAACTTAAAAGAAGAAATGTCGTCTTTAATTTTCTTTTTAGCATCTTTAACAATCGTTTAAGTATGATTACACACTAAATAATGAATTTTATAAAGCTTAACCAGGTTGATATTTTCCAAAGAGAGAAACTCGTTTTAAAGGATATTAATCTATCCATTAACCAAGGTGAGTTTATCTATTTAGTTGGTAAGACAGGTAGCGGAAAAAGCAGCCTTTTAAAAGCATTATACGGAGATATTATGGTTAAAAATGGAACATTAACCGTTTTAGATCAAAGTTTAATTAACATCAGCAAAAGAAAAATTCTTTCCCTTAGAAGAAAGCTTGGAATAATTTTTCAAGATTTTCAACTTTTATCTGACCGATCAGTAAAAGACAACATCAAATTCATTATGAAGGCAACTGGTTGGAAAGGGAAAAGCAAAATAAATAATGCAATAGATGAATTGTTGTCTAAAGTAAATATGCTTGAAAAAGCAAATCAATTTCCCTATCAACTTTCAGGTGGGGAGCAACAACGAATTGCAATAGCAAGGGCACTGATAAACAATCCAAATGTTATTCTAGCTGATGAGCCCACAGGAAATCTAGACCCTCAAACAAGCGAGGAAATTATTAGTCTTCTTTTTGAAATATGCGGAAATGGAAAAACAATTGTAATGGCTACTCATGACTATGATATCATCAATAAATTTCCTTCAACTACCTATAAATGTGATCAGCAAAAAATTGAAAAAGTTCAAACGGTAGTCCAATAAATTAACTTTATATCCATTCAATTAATTTATTTGCCTGAATTAAATTATCAAATTCTCTTGCATAGGTTTCTCTTTCAATCAAATCATCAGCACCAAATTTAAGGTTACTTGTTTCAATTATTTTATCTTTCCATTGTTGAGCAGAGTCACAAATAATAGCTGTTTTTAAAATCTTCTTTGAAGGCATCAATTGAGGACTTATCAAACAATATCTTCCATTAAACAAAGCAAATAATAACTTTAATTTTATTCCTGTAGATTGAAAAGAAGGCAAAACATTCATATGCGCTTTTTGAACCAATTCAGCAAGTTCAAGTTCACTAGGATTGGAAACTATTGTAACATTAGCTGAATTCATTTTAAGCAGCTCTTTGCAGGGAGATTTACCTGCAACAATAAGAGGGATTTCTAAACTATCAAACACTTCATTAACTAAAAACTTAACCGCTTTTACATTTTCAGCAACCGACAAATTCCCATGATATAAGGCATAATTACCTCGACCTAATAAAGAAAAGACTTTGTTATTTGAATGAAAAGCAGGAATGAATATGGCCTTTGAATATCTATTTTCAAAATAGCTAAAGTCATTTGGAGAAATACAAAAAATCCCAGATGAATGGGCAAGCACATTCTCCTGATTTTGCAACTTATATGCCTCTAACCTATAATAAATTTTCTTTAAAAAAGAACTTTCAGCACTTGCTAGTTCCTGATAATAATGATGTTCAATATTATGTGCCCTGAAAAAAACTTTTTTTCCTTTTAGTTTTAAAAAAGGGATATACCAACTGCAGTGCAACCCTTCTAAAAGGACAGGAGAATCATCTTTAAGCAAATTGGCAAGTAGCTGCTTATTTATTCTAGTATTTACAACAAAAGGCTTTCTACTGAGCAGATGCAAAAAAGATTTTTTTCTTTTATAATAAGTTACTTTATCACACAACTCAAGTAATTCAGAGCTCTCTTTTCTTCCGTATTGAAAACAATGAAGATGAATTGAAACCCCTAATTCGCACAACGCTTTTATCTTAAAAAAAACATCTACCACTCCGCCATAGTCAGCAGGGAAAGGAATATCAAATGAAACTATATGTATTTTTTTAATCAAATCCTGAATATAAATCAACAAGCTTTTCTACTTCAGACTCCCAGTTTAATTTCTTAATTGCACTTTCTAAAGATGACGAAAATTCATTATTTTTTTTCTTTAAAATAGCGTGATTAATGGTATTTAGTAGCGTCTTTGGATCATGAGACTCACAAACAAGACCTATATCGTACTGCCTTACCAACATTGAAACTTCCTTGAGATCACTACAAACAACTGGAATTTGAGCTTTCAGATAATCAAATATTTTATTAGGAAGACTAAATCTATAATTGATATTTGTATCCTTATCTAAGCTAACACCTAAATCAGAATTCATCGTGTACTGCATCATTTGTTTATAGGGTATTTTTCCAGTAAACAAAACTTTGTTCTGAAGATCCTTTTGATTAGCTCTAGTTTTTAAAATTTGTATTACATCTCCGCTTCCTACAACACATAAAAATAAATTATTCGAAAGAGCAATTGCTTCTAACAACTCCTCAGCGCCCCTATCTATATTAATACCAGCCCCTTGTAAAATAACCACCCCTTTATTGTTTGGCAAACTCAAACTTTCTCTAGTTTCAACCTTAACAATATTTTCTCTTAAAGGCAGATTCCTTAACACCTTTACTGAAACATTGTATTTATTTTGATATAAATCTGCAATAGAAGAATTTACAGTAAACACATTAGTTAGATTTGGGAAAATTCGTTCTTCAATTCTCTCCCATACTTTTCTTACAACTGGTCGATGCTGTATTTCAGGAACTCCAGTGAAATACTCATGTGAATCATACACAATTCTTTTGTTTTTAATTTTCGCTACCAACCAATTTGCCAAAAGCGTATCTAAATCATTAGCGTGATAAACATCCCCTTTTGTAAAAAGGAGAAAAACAAATAACCTGAAATTGTATGAAGCATAAAAAAGAAACCCTTTATTAAACAACAACTTAAATCTTCTTGTCAAATAAGGTCTTTCCAGGTGTGTGCTATCCTTTAGTTTTCTTCCAACTAAAAGAACATTATACCCGCAATTATGTAAAGACATACACACCTTACTCACCCTTTGATCATAGGATAAATCATTGGTAACAGATACAATTATTTTCTTTTGCTTTATACTCAATAGATTTCTAAATTAAGCTATTCACTAATTATATATATCAAATATTTTTTTTTATTGATATTTCCTTAACAAATTTATATTTAGGTTTGTTGTGACAATGGATAAAAATAAATCTCTTTTCAAATACAATACATTTGGTATTGATGTAGTGGCCAAGTATTTTGTAAGTTTTTCTTCATTAGATGAACTTCAAAATGTAACAGCTACTAATTCATTTAAATTAGAAAAATTATTAATTCTTGGTGGTGGTAGCAATATTCTGTTAACAAAAGATTTTGATGGTATTGTATTAAAAAACAACATTAAAGGAATTAATATTCTAAAAGAAACCAAAAATGATGTAGCACTTGAAATAGGAGCTGGTGAAAATTGGCACCAATTGGTGATGTATTGCATTGATAAAAACTATGGTGGCATTGAAAACCTTAGTTTAATCCCTGGAAATGTTGGTGCTGCTCCAATGCAAAATATTGGTGCTCACGGAGTAGAATTAAAAGACACCTTTGTTTATCTAGAAGCATTCAATATTAGAGACAGAAAAATTGAAATTTTCAAAAATAAAGACTGTGAATTTGGATATAGAGAGAGTATTTTTAAAAAAGAATTGAAAAACAAATACATTATTACTAAAGTAGTTCTTAAACTCAGCAAGCATTCTCATAAAATCAACACCAATTACGGAGATATTCAAAAAGAGCTAGAAGCTTTAAAGATTACAAATCCATCAATTAAAGATGTTAGTAATGCAGTAATTAAAATACGAAAAAGCAAGCTTCCCGATCCTGAACAAATTGGCAACAGCGGAAGCTTTTTTAAAAACCCCGTTATCAGCAAGACTATTTTTAATCAAATAATACTAAAACACCCTAATATCGCGCACTATGTTCTTGATAACAATAATGTGAAAATCGCTGCTGGTTGGTTAATTGAAAATGCTGGATGGAAAGGCAAAACCATTTCAACCTATGGCGTTCATAAAAAACAAGCCTTGGTATTGGTGAATTATGGGGGAACATCGGGAAAAGATATCTATGAGCTAAGCTGCAAAATAATTAAGGATATTAAGGAAAAATTTAATATTGAATTAGAGAGGGAGGTTAATGTGATATGATTAATATAAATTAACTCTAACTACACGACTTTCTGTTTTTTGCTCATTCTGAAAAAGTAAAAATATATTTTTTCCATTTTTAGCCAGTAAATTAGGAATCATTCCCATTTTATCTCCTTTAAAGCCATAGATTTTATCTATTTTTTTGTCGATAGTCTGCCCTAGTTTATCAAAACTAATTCTGTTGGTTTTGATAAATGTGTTGGTATTCATTTGCTCTGGCTTTTTTAGCTTATAGTTTATAGAATTATAAATAATATTTAGCTCTTTATCGTCAACAAAAGAAATGAAAGACGCCCAGCTTCCTTGTTTACTAAATAGCTCATATTGATTATAAACAAAAGGTGAAGACCATATAAAGTTACCTGTTTTACTAAACTTCACCGCCACTAAGCCTTTTCTAAAGTGCTCAGAACCAATCTTTAATTGTGACCTAAATAAATGTCCAGCAACCAAAAAGAAATTTCCAGATGTATCGGTTAAAAGTTTATTTATTTTAAAATTATCTAAACCAAAACCTTTAATTTTTATTTCTTTTTTAGATTTAAACGCTCCTACAGTTTTCTCAGTCAAAAAAACTTCTTTTTTAAATTCTGGATGTACAGAGTGATTAAACCTCATAGAAAAAACTCCTTCATAATTTAAATGAATTGGTGATTTAAAAAACCCAAATACATTTAACTCTCCCTTATCATTTGCTAGGTATCTCAAAGAAACAACATCTCTGGAGCGTAAACCAATTTTAGCTTCTTCAACATCACTCCCTTTTAAGTGAAAAATATAATATTGGGTTTTTTTATGAAAATGTTTTTTGATTACATATACCGACCCATCATCAGAGATAACAGGGAAATTTATTCTTTTATGTTTGTATAAAACATCTAATGTTTTGTTCACAATTTGAATTAATTTCAACCGCTCATCAAAAAGGATTAAGGTGAATTTTTCATGTTTTTGTTTTTCATATGGATGCTCTACCAACAGAACAACCTTTTTTGAATTTTTGCTTACTGATAGCTTAAAGTTTACTTTATATCCACCTATATTCTTAAAACTAGTAAGCACATAAGGATTAGCTAGCTGTCCATTAGAATTAACCTTTTGAACCATTAGCTCTTGTTGACCCTCAGCATTTGTTTTGCTAAAAAACAAATATGGCTTATTGTCTACAACTAATGAACTGACAAACGAATTTGAAGGAAAAGATAAATCTACTTGAGATTTAACAATAAGGTTAGAATCTAAAAAAACAAATTTAAAGGGATTTTTCGATTTTTTTTTCCCTAGAACTAAACCATAATTAGCATCAAGACAATAAAAATCTAAGGGTTTAGATTCTGGAAAATTTTCAAAAACACTACCATAAATACACGTAGTATCTTGAGCATTTATTTCATTAGTTAAGCAAAATAAAACAAGTAGAGTTGCAAAACAGTTACACCAACATTTCATATCGGAACTAAAAATAGCTCAGGTAACTCTATTATTCAAATAAAATTGTCATTTCTACTCTTCTGTTTTGCTGTCTTCCTTCTTTTGTATTGTTGTCAGCAACAGGCTTTTCTTCACCAAAATACTGAACAATTATTCTTTCAGATTTAACCCCTCGTTGTTCCAAATAAAAACCAACAGCTTGAGACCTTTTCTTAGATAAAATTAAATTCGACTTAGCTGAACCTACATTATCTGTATGACCAGCTATTATAATTTTCCATTCCGATTTCTTAATTAACAGATTAGCTAATTCTTCCAATGAAGGGAATGAAACATCTTTAATAATATCTTTACCAGATTCAAATTCAAGATTTTCGAAGGCAGTATTTAAGATCTCTTGTTCTTCTTCTTCAATTACCGGACATCCATTATTAGACTTTGGACCAGGTGTATTCACACAATCATCATCCTTATCTAGTACACCATCTCCATCAGTATCTGTATATGGACAACCGTTATTTGATTTTGGACCAGAATTGTTAGGACAATCATCGTCCTTATCCAATATTCCATCTCCATCAGTATCCGGCCATGGGCACCCTCTATTGTCCTTAGGACCAGGTTTTGTAGGACATTCATCTAGGTAATCAAANAATCCATCTTTATCCGTATCTGGANAACCCTCATTTGCTTTTGGNCCTGCGGCATTTGGACATAAATCATCTAAATCTTTTAATCCATCACCATCCGTATCTGGACATCCGTTAAATGCCAACAACCCTGGGACAGTAGGACAATCATCATTTTTATCTATAATACTATCGTTATCAGTATCCGGACAACCATTAAATGCNAGTAAGCCTGGAACTTCAGGACACATGTCATCTTTATCAATAATATCATCTTTGTCCGTATCTGGACAACCTTTAAACTCAACAAGACCAGAGTCTAGAGGGCAGGCATCCTCAGTATCTTGAATACCATCTCCATCAGAATCTGGACAACCTTTAAATGCCCATACTCCAGCAAGTTCTCTACACTCATCTTTTCTGTTGGAAACCTTATCTTTATCGTCATCTTTAGGTGTTTTGTTAAACATCCAAAAACGAACTCCAGCATAAATGTTGGCCCCTCTAATGTCTTTATCTTTTCCAGGTGCAAAAAGTGGCTTCATATCTGCCATTCCTACAAATAAAGGCCCTAAACGAACTCCTATTCCTGTTCTAAACCCATAGAAACCACTGTAGGACATTGGAAGAGATACCCCTACATGTTTGTAATCATATCTTGGAGTAANGGCAAAGCTACTTGGTATTCGNACTTTACTTGGATCGCTATTTCTTTGAAATCCTATTACTGCTCTAGCATCAACATAAAAATCATTCCAAATATGATAATCTACAGCAAGGTTAATATTAGTTGGAAGGTTAATTCTAAAATAATCTAAATTCTCATTGCTAATGGTAATATCATTGGTAGCAATGGAATCATTGGTAGCCAAGTAATTAATAAGATTATCAAAAGATCTAAAACCACTTATGGTGTCAAAAACAGACAAATCATAAGCTTGAGCAGCAGAGCTATTTAACCCAAGATTAGCTGAAAAATCNCTACTTAAATCACCTTTAGTGTAGCGCATGCCACCAATATCATTTATTGCAAAAGATACTTTTAGCTTGTATTTGTTTTGATCTCTTCTCCACANATTGGTTTCTCCATCCATATCGTATTTATGGTCTTTCCAATTCGGTCTCCATTCGTAAACAAAACCTAANTCAACTCCAAAACCTAAATTAGAGTGTAAAGCAAAATCCCTAGAAAAATCAAACTCATAATTTGCAGGAACATAATTTCCATTTGAATCTAATTGTTCTATATATCCTCCAAGATTATCAGAATATCCATAACTAAAATCTCCTTGAACATAATTTGCTGTATCAGCATTAAAAAAGTTATAATCTACATTATCTGTATGCATGTATGCAGCACCCAACCCTTGTAAAAATTTCATTTTACCACCGGCTTTNAAAAAATGTTCGTTATCGTCTTTTACAATTTGTGCATAGGATAAATTGTATTCCATCCAAGAATTAAAAGAAATATTGAGCAATTGATCAGATAAATCAAGATTCCATAAAGTTGAGTAATCTAAAGAATTTAACGAAAGGGTCACTAACTCGGGAGCAATATGATCTACATTAACCAATGTTCTATGCTTTACCTGAAGACCAATGGCTGATTTTCTATTAAGCGTAACCATTAAATTAAATAAATCTGCATCTAAGCTTACAATTCCTCTGTAGGGTTTGTCACCCAATTCCGAAGGATCTGTTATAAAATAATTTCCCTGACCCAATCCTTGGTAATAAGCAGCAGAATCTGAACCAATAATTTGCTCAAACCACGGCTGACTTCTCCATAAGGTATCTGCCGCCTGATCACCAGCATAAGAAGAGTACCAACCTCCAGGCATAGTAGAAGTATTCATGTATAGGTAATTGTTGTGACCTGTGAAAGATGTGCCTAGAAAAAGATCTACCTTCATGCGGTTATCGGCAATATTAGCAGGATTAAAATCAACACCAAGAGCTCCAGCATAATTACTTTGATTAACACCTAAAAATTCTTGAGTAAAAAATGGGCAGNAACTAAAAATGAAAACTATAAATAAAAGTTTTTTCATAGTAAAAAAGTTATTTTATATTGGGAATGAAATTAATTAACAACTAAAAAATCTCCTACAATATAATCAAACTCTAGAAAAATTCCTTAATTGCTTAACAAAAGTGAGGAAATTTTATTGGAAAAGAAATCCTTTATTTCATCGACTTGAATTTGATCAATCACTTCTTCAACAAATCCAACCATTAAGAGTTGAATTGCACCCTCTTTAGAAATTCCCCTAGACTGCAAATAAAACAACGCTTCCTGATCCAGCTGCCCAGTGGTAGAACCATGACTACATTTAACATCATCAGCATATATTTCCANCTCAGGCTTGGAATTTATAACAGCGTCATCTGAAAGNAGTAGATTATTATTTTGCTGGTATGCCATAATTTTTTGAGCATCTTGGTGAACAACAACTTTACCATTAAAAACACCTACTGCCTTATCTTTTAAAATACCCTTATAGCATTCGCTAGAAAAACAATTGGGCTTAGCATGATCTAAATAAGTATGGTTATCCATATGTTCTTTACCAGANGGTATNAACAAACCATTTAGATAGGTGTTACAATCCTCTCCAACTACATTGATGTTTAACCCATTTCGTATTAATTTTCCAGCAGCTGAAAGCGAATTAATTCTAAAAGTACTTTGATTGTGTTGTTTTATAAATTCAGAACATATGTGACTCTCNCCNTTTACATCCTGAATTTTCTCAATAATTAGAGAACTATTTGTNCCCAGCTCAGCTTCAGTANCATGATTGGTAAATGCATCTTGATCTTCGAAGTTGATAAAACTTTGAACAATTTTTAGTTCTGCAAAATCTCCNACATCAACAAATAATCTNGTATTGGAAAAAACCTTNTTTTTNGANTTAATAAANACNANATGTAAAGGANTATCTAAAACTACCTTTTTATCTAATCGAATAAAAATTCCTTTTTGAAGATGTGAAATGTTTAAAAGTGAAAATGCATGTTCATAAGGTTGTGATATAGCGCCTACTTTAGTTGATTCTTCAGCACTTAGTTCATTAAAGCTATTGACCGACAAACCATTAATTTTTCCTATACAAGAGGCAGCAATATTAATTTCTCCATTTTCAAATACAATAGTAGGACACTTTATCTTATCTAAAAGNGGATAATCCAATTTAAGGTTANTAGATAACCCAGATGTTTGATANNTTTTTTTTAATAAAGATGCTGTTCTGGTATATCTCCAATCTTCTGTTTTTCTATTGGGGAAACCTATTTCATTAAGCCTCTCAAGAGAGCTTTCTACNAGATCTGGGAAAAGTGTTGAAACATCTACACCAAGACTATTTTTAAAAGTCATCTTTCCATTAGGTGAACCTTGGCTCATANTGTAGCTTTTNCATTTATCCAATCGTAGCCNTTTTCTTCAAGCTCAAGNGCTAAATTTTTATCTCCAGTCTTAACAATTTTACCATCTGATAAAACGTGAACATAATCTGGNATAATATAATCTAACAATCGCTGATAATGCGTAATTACCAAAATTCCATTTTCTTTGGACTTTAGCTGATTTACNCCATTAGAAACAATTCTNAATGCATCAATATCTAAACCTGAATCTGTTTCATCCAAAATAGATAANGAAGGCTCCAACATTGCCATTTGAAAAATCTCATTTCTTTTTTTCTCACCACCAGAAAACCCTTCATTAACAGAACGATTTTTAAGCTTATTATCTAGTCCCACCAATGCAGATTTTTCTTTAACCATAGCAAGAAATTCCTTTGCAGAAACAGGATCTAATCCATTGTTTTTATTTCTTTCATTCAAGGCAGTTCTTAAAAAGTTAATGTTACTAACACCTGGAATTTCAACCGGATATTGAAAAGCAAGAAAAACGCCTTCCCAAGCTCTTTCTTCTGGGGAAAGATCAAGCAAATCCTTATCAAAATAATTTACAGTACCAGCAGTTACCTCATATTCTTCTCTTCCAGCAAGAACAGATGAAAGTGTACTTTTCCCGGAACCATTTGGTCCCATTATGGCATGTACCTCACCTTTTTTAATTTCAAGATTTAATCCCTTAAGAATTTCCTTTCCTTCTATTTCACACTTTAAATCTTCTATTTTTAAAATAGTATCACTCATAATATATCGTTTATCCTACTGATCCTTCTAAACTAATTTCTAATAATTTCTGTGCCTCTACAGCAAACTCCATAGGTAGATTATTTAATACCTCTTTTGCATATCCATTTACGATTAAGCTAATGGCTTTCTCCTCTGAAATACCCCTCTGAAGACAATAAAAAATCTGATCTTCTCCAATTTTTGATGTAGTTGCTTCATGTTCAATTTGGGCAGTAGAATTTTCACATTCAATGTATGGAAAGGTATGCGCTCCAGATCGATCGGTCATTAATAAGGAATCGCACTGAGAAAAATTTCTAGCATTTTCTGCACCTTTTCCAATTCTTACCAATCCTCTATAGCTGTTATGACTAAACCCCGCAGATATACCTTTAGAAATTATGGTTGACTTTGTGTTTTTACCAATGTGAATCATCTTAGTTCCAGTATCTGCTTGTTGGTGGTTATTGGTTACGGCAACAGAATAAAATTCACCTACTGAATCGTCTCCTTTTAAAATACAAGAAGGATACTTCCAAGTAACAGCAGAACCAGTTTCTACTTGGGTCCAGGATATTTTAGCTTTTTGGTGACACAATCCTCTTTTGGTAACGAAATTAAACACCCCACCTTTTCCATCTTTGTCTCCTGGGTACCAGTTTTGAACTGTAGAATACTTTATCTCTGCATCATCCATTGCAATAAGCTCGACAACAGCCGCATGCAGTTGATTTTCATCTCTTTGAGGGGCTGTACACCCCTCTAAATAACTAACATAACTTCCACTATCGGCCACTAACAGTGTTCTTTCAAATTGACCTGTTCCAGATTCATTAATTCTAAAATATGTAGAAAGTTCCATTGGACACTTAACTCCCTTTGGGATATAGCAAAATGACCCATCAGAAAAAACAGCAGAATTCAAAGCCGCGTAAAAATTATCTGTAGAAGGAACAACCGACCCCATATATTTTTTTACCAAATCGGGATGATTTTGAACTGCTTCTGAAAATGAGCAAAAAATAATTCCCAATTCAGCTAATTTATCTTTAAAAGAAGTGGCTACTGAAACAGAATCCATAACAAAGTCTACAGCTACTCCAGTAAGTCTTTTCTGTTCTTCAATAGAAATACCCAACTTTTCCATAGTCTTTAACAACTCTGGATCAACCTCATCTAAACTTTGAAGCTCTTTTTTTTGTTTCGGAGCAGAGTAATAGGAAATATCCTGAAAATCTGGTTTCTCGTAGTTAATATGTGCCCAATCAGGTTCAGTCATTTTGGACCATACCTCAAATGCTTTTAACCTGTATTCTAAAAGCCAGTCTGGCTCATTTTTCTTTTTAGAAATAAATCGAATGATTTCCTTGCTAAGCCCCTTTGGAGCTTTTTCAGATTCAATATCTGTGACAAAGCCAAATTCGTAATCTTTATTCTCTAGATCCTTCTTTAAATCTCCCTCTGTATAAGCCATAGTAAAAAATTAAAGAGAAAAACTTTCGCCACAACCACAAGTCCTATCTGCATTTGGGTTTACAAAAACAAACCCTTTACCATTTAAACCACCTGAATAATCAAGAGTGGTTCCCACTAAATACAAGTAACTTTTTTTATCTACAACCACTTTAACACCATTGTCTTCAAATTCCTTATCACCATCAGAAATCGTGTTATCAAAAGACAGCTCATACATCAATCCTGAGCATCCTCCTCCCTTTACGCCAACTCTAATAAAATAATCAGCCTTACCATCTTCTTCCATAAGACTAAAAGCTCTTTTTTTCGCACTTTCAGTAACTTGAATCATAAGTCCTATTATTTAGAATTAATTTAAACTGTGCAAATATACCCATTATTTACATTTAAAAAATGTTTGTTACCCATAAAATAATAGAAGATAACCCTTTTGTTATATTTGCAAAATGGATAAAAATTTAAATGCTATTAGCACAATTGGTGAATTTGGACTTATTGATAAATTAACTAAAGACATTACCATAAATCACAAAAGCACTTCAAAAGGCATAGGTGATGATGCAGCAGTAATCAATAAAGGAAAACTAGAAACTGTCTTATCAACTGATATGTTAATTGAAGGTGTGCATTTTGACATGGTATTTACTCCTTTAAAACATTTAGGCTACAAAGCTGTTGCTGTTAACGTTAGTGATATATGCGCTATGAATGCAACACCCACTCAACTTCTAGTATCCATAGGAATGTCTAGTAAATATTCCCTAGAAGCTATTGAAGAAATTTATGACGGCATAAAGCATGCTGCAAAAATATATAAGCTCGATATAATTGGAGGAGATATCACCACTAATCCAGCTGGATTAGCCATTTCCATTACGGCAATTGGTGAAGCTGAAAAAAAAGATATAGTTTATAGGTCTGGAGCTAAAGAAAATGACTTAATTGTTGTCTCAGGTGATCTAGGTGGTGCCTACATGGGTTTAAATATCTTAAAAAGAGAAAAAGAAGTTTGGAACTCTAATCCTACCATTCAGCCAGATCTAAGCGGCAATGATTATATACTAGAAAGACAACTTAAACCAGAAGCAAGAATTGATGTGATTAAGTTGCTTAATGAGCTAAAAATAAAACCCACTAGTATGATTGATATTTCAGATGGTTTAGCCTCTGAACTTATTCATTTGTGCAAACAATCAAAAAAAGGGTGTCAACTATTTGAAGATAAGATACCCATAGACCCAACTACACACAAAACAGCATTGGAATTTAATATAAATCCAACTACTTGTGCATTAAATGGCGGGGAAGATTATGAGCTACTTTTTACAGTTGATTTAAAAGACTATGATAAAATAAAAACCAATCCTAATTTATCAGTTATTGGACACATTAACAATGCTGAAAGCGGAACTAACTTAATTACAAATGGCGGGAATTCAACTCCATTAACCGCACAGGGTTGGGATCATTTTAGCTAATTAAACCTTATAAGGTTTATTTTTTTCATCAACAAAATTATAGTCAACAATGGCAAGTTTGGTTATTCCCCTTACCTGAATCCACTTCTTATATTTCAAGAACCAACTGCGCTGTATGCTTTTTACTCCTTTTTTCAAAAAAGCTTCGATAAATGGATGAACATTAAGAATGATGGTTTTACTTTTCATTTCTTCAACAAGAAATTTTAACGAATTTTCTATTTCATCGATAATTAAAATAGACGCCTGAACCTCTCCATTACCATTACAAGTAGGGCAAACTTCAGCAGTTTTAATTTCTGTTTCTGGACGAACTCTCTGTCTTGTTAACTCAATAACTCCAAATTTACTTGGAGGTATAATGTTATATTTTGCTCTATCTCCCTTCATAAATTTTCTGAAACTATCGGTTAGTTTCTTATTGTTTTCACGGGCATACATATCAATAAAATCAACAACAATTATTCCACCCATATCTCTTAAACGAAGAATTCTAGCAATTTCTTCTGCTGCTTCAATATTGGTTTGGAGTGCGTTTTCTTCTTGATTTTGAGCAGTAGCTTTTCTATTCCCACTGTTCACATCAATAACATGCATTGCTTCAGTATGCTCTACAATAAGGTATCCTCCAGACGGCAGATTGACCTTTCTTCCAAATGAAGCTTTAATCTGTTTGTTGATTCCAGTATCTTCAAAAATTCCAACTTTACCCTTGTAAAGCTTCACAATATTCTCCATTTCTGGAGCAATCGTCTTAACATAGTCTCTAATCTGATTGTAAAGAGAAGGATCATCAACTGTGATATTGGTAAAGTCTTTATTTAAAATATCTCTTAAAACAGTCATGGCCCTATTCATCTCACCAAAAACTCTTTTGTGAGGCTTAGCTGTTTTCAATTCTGAATATAACTTTGCCCATTTTTTCTCAAGATCTTTTAAATCCTGATCTAACTCAGCAACTTTCTGATTTTGAGCTTCAGTACGAATTATTACACCAAAATGCTTTGGTTTTATACTGGTGATTAGCCTTCTAAGACGATCCCGCTCACTTTGCTCTTTTATTTTTTGAGAAACAGATATTTTATCAGAAAAAGGAACCAAAACCAAAAATCTTCCTGCTAAAGTAACTTCAGCACTTATCCTAGGCCCTTTTGCAGAAATAGGTTCCTTAATAACTTGTACAGCCATTAGTTGTTTGGATGAAAGATGGTCTTTCATCTTACCATCTTTGTCAATCTGAGCTTCAATTTTATTGTATCCTAATTTTGAAGTAGATTGTTTTCCGACTAGCGTATTCTGAACGTATTTGTTCATTGATTTAAATCTTGGACCTAAATCATGATAGTGTAAAAATGCATCCTTTTCGTATCCTACATCAACAAATGCAGCATTTAAACTGGGTACAATTTTACGAATCTTACCTAAATAAACATCACCTACATTAAAACTGCTATCATCATTTTCCTGATGAATCTCTATTAATTTTTTTTCTTTTAATAGTGCTAAAACAACTTGTGCAGGCGATGAATTTACTACTAATTCATATTGCACTTAAAATCCTCCTATAGATTACATGCAAAGCGATTAAACTCAGAGAAACAGCTGAATTTAAATTTCAAAACTTGTAATAAGAAAAACCTATTTTTTCTTTTTATGACGATTTTTTCGAAGTCTTTTTTTTCTCTTATGAGTAGACATCTTATGTCTTTTTCTTTTTTTACCGCTTGGCATAATTTAATTATTTAATTTTTTTATTCTAGTTAACCTTTACCTTTTTCTTCACACCATCAACAAAAGTTTTAGACGGCTTAAATGAAGGTATATTGTGGGCAGGTATAATTAGGGTAGTGTTTTTTGAAATATTACGTCCCGTTTTCTCAGCTCTTTCTTTTACAACAAAGCTTCCAAATCCTCTCAAATAAACATTTTCACCTTTTTCAAGTGAATCTTTGATAGAATCCATAAAAGCTTCAACGGCAGCTTGAACTGCAATTCTTTCAACACCTGTTTTATCAGAAATATCTGACACTAAATCTGCTTTTGTCATAGTTGTTATTGTGTTTTAATTCAATTAATTACAACACAAAAATTCTTTTTGTATTGTATCTTTAAAACGGGTAGCAAATATAATTTTATTTATTAAAGTCTGAAAAAACATATTAATATTTTTATGTTTTTTTGTAACAAAAATCACAATTGAACTTTGTTGAAGAAATAACTTCTTGGTACAAATCCAATAAAAGGGATTTACCTTGGCGAAAAACAAAAGATCCATATCTTATTTGGATGAGTGAAATTATTTTGCAACAAACGAGAGTAAACCAAGGACTTTCATACTATGAAAAGTTTTCAAATAAATACCCAACTGTAAAAGACCTTGCCAATGAAAATGAAGATGCAATATTAAAATTATGGCAAGGATTGGGATACTATTCAAGAGCCAGAAATATGCATTTCACGGCCAAATATATTGTACGTAATTACAAAGGAAACTTTCCCTCTTCATATGCTGAAATTGTTAAACTAAAAGGAGTTGGAGAATATACTGCAGCTGCGATTGCTTCTTTTAGTTTCAATGAAAAAAAAGCAGTCCTTGATGGAAATGTTTTTAGACTTCTAAGTAGATATTTTGGAATCCATTCTCCAATTGACACAGGGCCTGGGAAAAAAGAGTTCTCTAGTTTGGCTAATGAATTAATTTCTGAAAAAGAACCTGGAACATACAATCAAGCAATTATGGAATATGGAGCTCTAGTTTGCAAACCCAAAATCCCCGTTTGCGATAGCTGCAAACTTTCCATAAGCTGTGAAGCCTACAACACAAAAGAAATTCAACTCTTACCAATAAAAATCAAAAAAATCAAAAAAAAAGAAAGACATTTTAACTTCTTAGTAATTACTGACGGGAAACAGCTATTTCTAGAGCAAAGAACAGAAAAAGACATATGGAGCAAGCTATATCAATTCCCATTAATTGAGACAAAAAAGGAAATTTTTTCTTTAGACCAAAAAAATCCTATCCTAAATGCTGGATATCAACTTTTCAATATACACATACAAAAACACTTGTTATCTCACCAAACTATTCATGCAAAATTTTGGTTGTTAAAAACAACCAAAAAACTTGCAAAGAAAAACAATTATAAAATTGTTCCATACACAAAAATCAATGACTATGCAGTTCCCAAGCTTGTTGAAAATTATCTTATTGAGTTCTTTCAATTAATAAATTGAACACTTACATTTGGTATAAATAATTAATCCTTAACAAAGATGGCAAGCAGTGTAAACAAAGTAATTTTAATTGGTAATTTAGGGAAAGATCCTGAAGTGAGACATCTTGAGAGTGGTGTAGGGGTAGCCAATTTTTCACTTGCTACCAGCGAAACCTACAAAGACAGAAAAACTGGTGAGCGAGTATCTCAAACTGAATGGCACAATGTTGTTCTTTGGAGAGGACTTGCCGATGTAGCTGAGAAATACCTAAAAAAAGGAGATAAAATTTATATTGAAGGTAAACTTAGAACTAGATCTTGGCAAGATCAGCAAGGAAACAATAGATACTCTACAGAAATAATTGCTGACAACATGACCATGCTTGGTAAAGCAACTGATCGAAACACTGTTGATTCTGAATCGTCAAATACGCCCCAACCAAAAGAAAATACTTCTAACAGTGAAAACAAAACTGAAAAATTAAGTGAGGAATTTTCTTCACCTGAAGATGAAAATGATGACCTTCCTTTTTAATATTTCTTCTTTCAATTCTATGTTAAACCAATTTAATTGATTTGGATAAGATTTTATTTCTTTTTGAATACAACTTTCTAAGCATTTTTAAGCCACTTACATTAGATTTAGGATTTAACCTAATTTTAATAGGTATTCTGGTTTTTTTATCTGCAATGATCTCAGGATCTGAGGTTGCTTTTTTTTCTCTATCAGTAGCCAACAAAAAAGACCTCTCTGAATCTAACAATATCAATAGTCTTCGAATAATTCAACTTTTAGAGAATCCGAAAAAACTCTTAGCTACAATCCTTATTGCTAATAATTTTATTAATGTAGCCATTGTTATGCTCTCCACAGTTATTGTTGAAAAATCCTTTGACAATAATGAACTCAGTGGATATGCTCAGTTTTTTATTCAAGTTATTGCAGTAACTTTCATCATTCTATTGTTTGGAGAAGTTATCCCAAAGATTTACGCCAATAAGTTTAATTTGAAATTTTCTCGGATAATGGCCCTTCCGTTAAGTTTTATTTCAATTATCTTCAAACCCATTAGCTCAGTTTTAGTTTCCAGCACAAGTATTATTGATAAAAGATATAAGAAGAAAACAAATTCAATAAGTGTTGATGAACTTGAACACGCTTTAGACCTCACAAAAGACAGTGTAGAGGATGAAGACGAAAAAAAGTTATTAGAAGGAATTGTGAAATTTGGAAACACTGATGCTAAACAAATAATGACTCCAAGAACTGATGTTAACACACTAGATTTTGAAAGCAAATTTGACGATATTTTAAAAACAATTTTTGAAACTAGATTTTCAAGACTTCCTGTATTTCAGGAAACATTAGATAACATTAAAGGCATATTATATGTTAAAGACTTACTCCCACATATAGAAAGTGGCAATGATTTTCAATGGAAAGATCTTATTAGAAATCCTAAATTCATTCCTGAAAATAAAAAGCTTGACGATTTATTAAAAGAATTTCAAGAAGAAAAAAAACATATTGCCATCATTGTAGATGAATATGGAGGCACTTCTGGAATAGTAACTCTAGAAGATGTTCTTGAAGAGATAGTTGGCGACATAACAGATGAATTTGACCAAGAAGATTTGGCTTATTCAAAATTAGATGAAAACAATTTTGTTTTTGAAGGCAAAACTAGCCTAATGGACATGTATAGAATCATGGACATTTCAGGTGATATTTTTGAGGAAGCCAAAGGAGAATCTGATACCATAGCAGGATTCTGCATTGAGCAAGCAGGTAAAATTTTATTGAAAAATGAAAAAATACAATTTCATAACCTATTGTTTACCGTTGAAGCTGCTGATAAAAGAAAAATTAAGCAAGTAAAAGTTTCATATATCAAAAATCAAGATGACAATCAAAAAAAATAAGCTCCTTTATTGCATTGCATTTGCTTTTTTTTTAGCTGGTTGTAATCAACAAGAAAGTATTCCACTTCCAAAAAGCTACTTAAGAATTGACTTCCCAGAAAAATCATTCCACCCTTACAAAAGCACGTGTCCATTTTCATTTGAAATTCCTGATTATTGTTTTACTGCAGAAAAATTTAAGCACTTACCTACATGCTATAAAACATTAATTTTTTCAGGTTTTAAAGCAGAATTATTATGCTCATATAAACAGGTAGACTCCTCTGTTTTTTCTATGATTGAACAAATCCGTTCCAATGTTGACGCTCATAATTTTAGAGCGCAGGGGGTTATTGAAAAAACATGGATTAATGCTGAAAAAAAAGTCTACGGAAACACTTTTGAAATTACTGGTAATGTGGCCTGTAACTATATTTTTTACTTAACAGACAGTACAAATCATTTTTTCTCAGCAGAACTACTTTTTCTTGCCAAACCGAATTACGACTCGCTGCAACCTGTAATTAAATTTATTGAATCAGATTTGAGACATCTAATTCAAACCTTTAACTGGGAAGAAACCAGCTCTTAAGCAAATGCTGGAATGCCAGTAACATCATGTCCTGTAATCAGCAAGTGGATATCGTGAGTTCCTTCATATGTAATTACAGATTCCAAATTCGCCATATGACGCATGATTGAATATTCATTGGTAATTCCCATTCCACCATGAATTTGTCTTGCCTCTCTAGCAATTTTAATAGCCATATCGACATTATTTCGTTTTGCCATAGAAATCTGAGCTGTAGTAGCTCTATTTTCATTTCTTAGCTCACCCAATCTAAGGGTTAAAAGCTGAGCTTTTGTAATTTCAGTAATCATCTCAGCTAATTTTTTCTGAATAAGCTGAAAACTAGCAATTGGCTTATCAAACTGAATTCTTTCTTTAGAATAACGTAGAGCAGAATCATAGCAATCCATAGCAGCACCAATAGCACCCCATGCAATTCCATATCTGGCAGAATCTAAGCACATAAGAGGAGCCCCTAAACCGTCTTTACCAGGTAATAAATTCTCCTTTGGAACTTTTACATTCGTAAAAATAAGCTCACCAGTTGTAGATGCTCTTAAAGAATGTTTCCCGTGCATTTCTGGAGCCTCAAATCCTTCCATTCCTTTTTCAACCAATAATCCTTTTATTCTACCTTCTTCATTTTTAGCCCAAACAACGGCAACATCAGCAAATGGAGCATTAGAAATCCACATTTTTGCACCATTTAATAAGAAATGGTCGCCCATATCCTTGAAATTGGTAATCATCCCGCCAGGATTTGATCCAAAATCTGGTTCAGTTAACCCAAAACAACCAATAAATTCTCCGGTAGCAAGCTTAGGAAGAAACTTTTGTCTTTGCTCTTCGCTCCCAAATTTCCATATAGGATACATAACCAGTGAGCTCTGAACAGAAGAAGTTGAACGAAGACCTGAATCACATCGTTCAAGTTCTTGCATTATTAATCCATAAGAAATCTGATCTAGACCAGCTCCACCATATTCTTCAGGAATGTAAGGCCCAAAACCACCTATTTCTCCCAGACCAGGGATGATCTGAGAAGGAAATTCTGCCTTTTCATAATACTCTTCAATTATGGGAGAAACTTCTTTTTTTACCCATGCTCTTGCTGTATCTCTTATTAACTTATGCTCTTCAGTAAGCATATCGTCCATCATGTAATAATCGTGTGCTTGAAATCTATCAGTACTCATGTTTTTGCATTTTAAGTTCGCAAATGTACTTAAATATTAGTAAGTTCGTATGCTTGTTAAAAAAACAAGTTAATTCGACAATACCTTATTTATAAACTTATTTTACAATGAAAAAAATCACTCTTTCTATTTTAATCTGTTCACTGTTAATTGGCTCAACATTACTCTCTTGTGGAAAGTATGAAGAAGGCCCTAGCATTTCTTTTATCCCAAAATTGGTTCGTTTACAACAAACCTGGAAGTGTGTGGAAGAAGTTTCCGCAAGTGGCATTGCCTCAACACCAGCAGATGATGGGAGCTACATTGAATTTCGTGAAGGTGGTATATATAGATTATATGACCACAGTTATATGAACCCACTAAATATTTCATTCTTAGCTGGGACTTGGGAGTTTTCTGAAGATAAAACACAGATATACATTAATTGCACCTATACCGACCCTTTATTTGGGACCGTTTTTAATTTATCCTATCCTGATGATACTTGCACAATAGTACGTCTTAAACAAAATGATTTAGGGTTAAGAGATAAAGATGGAGATAAATATTATTATGTTCATCAATAATTAATCAATATTATCTATTTTTATAAGTCCCGTTATTCGGGACTTTTTTTTTAGTATGATACCAAAAGAGACCATAGATAAGATATTTGAAAGTGCGGACATTATTGAAGTAATTGGACAATTTGTTAGCCTTAAAAAATCTGGTTCGAATTATAAAGGCCTCAGTCCTTTTGTTAATGAAAAGACGCCATCATTCATGGTTTCTCCTGCAAAAAGGATATTTAAGGATTTTAGCTCTGGAAAAGGAGGAAACGTGGTTACTTTTCTAATGGAACATGAACACTTCACTTATCCTGAAGCACTAAAATGGCTAGCAAACAAGTATCAAATAGAAGTTCAGGAAAAAGAACAAACCCCTGAAGATATTGCCCTTAACAACGAAAAAGATAAGCTGTTTATTATTCATAAATACGCCAACACCTTTTTCCACAATCAACTCAAAGATACTCAAGAAGGAAAAAGCATTGGACTTAGCTACTTCAAGCAAAGAGGATATGATTTAACTACTATAGATAAATTCCAATTGGGATATTCCCCTGAAAACCCTAAGGCATTTAGTGAAGCAGCTCTTAAGGATGGTCACAAGCTAGATTTAATTATTAAGTCAGGTTTAGTAAAAACCAATGAAAAAGGTAATTATGACTTTTTTAGAGCTAGAGTGATTTTCCCAATTCAGAATCTAACTGGAAGAGTAATTGGCTTTGGAGGAAGGACATTAAGAACAGATAAAAAAACAGCAAAATATTTCAATTCTCCCGAATCTGAAATTTATAAAAAAAGCTATGTTCTTTATGGCCTTTATCAAGCAAAAAACGCCATTATCAAACAAGATAATTGTTATTTGGTTGAAGGATATACTGATGTTATTTCTTTAAATCAAGCAGGAATTGAAAATGTTGTTAGCTCAAGTGGAACCTCTTTGACAGAAGGTCAAATTCGTTTAATTAAACGTTTTACAAAAAATGTCACCATTCTCTATGATGGAGATTCCGCGGGAATTAAAGCTTCCTTTAGAGGTATTGATTTAATTTTAAAGGAGGGGCTTAATGTTCAGGTAGTATTGTTTCCTGAAGGTGAAGATCCAGACAGCTTTTCTCAAAAAGAAAGTAATTCTATTTTTAGAAATTACTTGCAGGAAAATAAAAAAGGGTTTATAAAATTTAAATCTGAAATACTTCTTTCAGAAACCAAAAATGATCCAATAAAAAAGGCAGAGACTATTAAAGACATTGTTCAGTCTATTTCTGCCATTCCAGACCAAATAACCAGAACTGTTTTTTTGAAAGAAACATCTGATCAATTTGACATGGATGAACAAGTGCTTTTAAACGAGCTCAATAAAATTCTAAGACAAAATACTTACGGCAAAGCAACACAATACAAGCCCAACATTAATCAACCAAAAGTTGTTGATGTTCAAAAATCAAAAAAGAAAACCTTTAATCAATTAGAGTTTCAGGAAAGAGATTTAATTCGATTAATGCTAATGTATGGAGATCTAGGAATACCCCTAAATATTGAAAATGAAGAAGGTGAACTTGTTGAGCAACACTATCCTTTAGCACAATTTGTTATTGAAGAAATGGTTTCTGATAAATTAAGCTACGTCAATGAAGATTATCAAAAAATCTACAACGAATTCTTAGATGCTCTTGAAAACGATTTAATATTAAACGATCAGCACTTTATCAACAACCCCGATCAAAACATTAACAGTATTGTTGTTGACCTTACCACAAGCAGAGATCACCTAAGCGAAAATTGGATTAAAAAACACAATATTCACACTAAAACAGAAGGAAATCAATTGAAAAAAGCTGTTGTTGAATCGGTTACAATATTTAAATTAAGGGTAACGGAAAATTTAATTTCTAACAAACAAGATCAGCTAAAATCCGAAGAAAAAGAAAACGAACTTATTAATATTCTTAAAGATATTAAACAACTTACCAATGTTCGTAATATCTTTGCTAATGAATTGGGAATTATAATTACGAAATGAAATTATTCGATTACATAGATGAAATTAATGCCACAAACATTATTCTAGTCTGCTTTGTAGTTGTTATTTGGCTTTTAATTAGACGTCTTATTAATAGAAAACTAGAACCTTTTTTAAAAAGAAAGGACTGGTTACTTCCTGGGAAGGGAAAAAAAATAAAAACACTATTAAAACAAGTCCTTTTTTTAATGTTTTTCATTTTTGGTGTCAAAGCGCTTTCTTTTGGGCACGCTAACTTTTCTTTTAAAGGAATTTTAAATACACAACTTTTTAACCTTGGAACTGTAGACACCCCTATTCCATTTACTTTTTCGAGTATACTATTTATTCTCATTGTATTTGTATTTGCTCGTTTTATTGTCACGCTTTGTAGAATCTTTATACATAGATCTACTAAAACTAGAGCTTGGATAGATGAGGGCCGTAGATATACCTTTATTCAAGTTACCAAGTACTTTATCTATACCATTGCCATTATTGTTGCCATTCAAGGTTTAGGTGTTGATATCACCCTTTTAATATATGGTTCTACAGCACTTTTTGTTGGTGTTGGTTTAGGCCTTCAATCAGTTCTTGGAGATATGTTTTCTGGAATTATTTTGCTTTTTGACGGCAGTATTAAAGTTGGAGACATTGTAGAATTATCAGACAACGAAATAGCTAAAGTTCAAAACATCTACATTAGAACATCTCAGCTTAAAACCATAGATGGTAAATTTGTTATTGTTCCCAACTCTAGACTTACAAAAGAAAATGTCACGAATCTTACCATTAGTGACAAAGCCACTAGATTTCATGTTAAAATCTCTGTCGCTTATGGAACAGACACCAAAAAATTAAAAGAAATTCTTTATGAATGTGCTCTACAGCACCCACTTGTTGAGAAACGCAGAAACATAATTGTTCTTTTTGATGACTTTGGCGGATATGCTCTTGAATTTAGGGTTTATTTCTGGGTAAAACGTACTTGGGAGATATTAAATATAAAAAGTGATATTCGCTACATTATTGATCAACGTTTTAGAGAAAATGGTATTAAAATCCCATTCCCACAAAGGGATCTACATTTAGTTTCTGACCAAAGAAATTCAGATACTGAAGAACTTCCATTTAGTGAAGATTAATTTGACTTAATAAGGTTAGATAGTTCAAGAAACCAAATCTCTTACTCTGAGTTGAAAAGAGGTATGCCCATTATATTGGTTTTTTTCTAATGAAAAAGCAATAGCAAAAGAAGTTCCCTGTTTTTTTACAATAGGCTCTAAATGTCCTAAGCCAAAACCAATACCATCAAAAGTTAGGTTGCCACCAAGTTGTTTAACGTTTAGCTTTAGGTGAGTTTCTCCAACAACTCTTGTATTTCCAGCATCAACCATGTTTTCCAACTTAAATACTGGTCGCATATTTCCTGGACCAAAAGGAGCCATTTGACTAACTAACCTATAGAGCTTTGGAAATGGATTGTCCATTTTATCTCTAATTAAATCAAGGGGTGAAACCTCAGCATCAATTTGTATTTTCTGACTTAAAACCTCCTTGGTAATTTTTCTTTTTACCGCTTCTTCAAACCTCTTTTTGAACTCTATCAATCTTTCGCGATATAAAGTAACTCCGGCAGCATATTTATGCCCTCCATATCGCTCAAACACATCTTCAATCTCAACCAAAATTTCATGAACATCAAAGCCTTTAACAGATCGAACAGATCCAGTAATAAATTCACCATCATCACACAACACAACAGTTGGTCGATAATACGTTTCAATTAGCCTAGAAGCAACAATTCCAACCACTCCTTTGTGCCAATTATCGGAACACACAACTGAAGTAACCTTGTATTTATCATTTTCTAAAAGCAACAAGGCCTCCTGAGTAATTGTTTTATCCTTTTGCTTCCTTAAAGAATTGATTTGCTCAATTTCTTTAGCGAAGTTTAATGCATCATTTTTAGCTTTTGACGCTAAAAGCTCTACAGCAATTGAAGCGTGTGCCAATCTACCCGCAGCATTTATTCTTGGAGAAAAAGAAAAAACCAAATCAGAGCTCTCCAACTTCCCTTTTTTATTTGATGTTTCTAAAAGAGCTTTCACCCCATGCCTAGGACTAGCATTCATTAGTTCTAAACCAAGTTTTACAATTACCCTATTTTCTCCAACCATTGGAACAATATCTGCAGCAGTTGCAATAGCAGCCAGATCTAAAAAGCTTAGAATATATTCTTGATTTAGCTCCAGCTTTAGCCCAATAGCCTGAATCAATTTAAAACCTATAGCACAACCACATAGCTCTTTAAATGGATAAGCACAGTTTGGCTGTTTAGGATTTAACATAGCAACACATACAGGAAGATTTTTCCCAGGTAAATGATGGTCACAAATAATAAGATCTATATCCGCTTTTTTTAATTCCTTTGACTGCTCAATAGCCTTTACTCCACAATCTAAAGCAATTACTAAATCAATTTTTTCTTTCTTAGCTTTTTCAACTCCAATCATTGAAATACCATAGCCTTCTTTATATCTATCAGGCTGATAATGAATCACGTTAATGCCAAGGTTTTGGATAAATAGAAACATTAAAGCTACTGAACAAGTGCCATCTACATCGTAGTCTCCATAAACCATTACACGTTGATTTTTGTTCTTGGCAAGAAGAATTCTATCCACCGCCTCACTCATGTTAAGCATCAAAAAAGGGGAATGAAAATCGTTAGAAGATGGTCGTAAAAACTGTTTTGCCTCAGAATAGGAAGTTACTCCACGTTGTTCAAGAAGCTGGGCAAAAATCAACGGCACATTAAGTGTTTCCTTTAGCTGATTTGCAAAAGAAAAATTTTGATTATTTAACACCCATTTTTTCAACATATATGTATCTCTACAATTCTAATAGCAAGCTATTTTACGAAAAATAACTGTTTTCTTTATACTTTTACCCTAATGAGAATTTTACTTTTTACAATATCTATTTTTTGTTCGTATGTTTTTTACGCTCAAGATGATTTTTCATCTTTTTACTTTAAAACTTCTCAACCTGCTAATACACCATCTGTTTTCAAAATTGCAGATTCCTTCATTGGATCCTATTACAAAGAAAACGATTCGCTTGTTAGAATTGTAATAGATAAAGATAGCATCTATACAGAGTTTGGAATATTATTTATTGTCTCTCCAAAAGAATTAAAAAAAAGTAAAACACTTTCAATTAAGGACTCTTTACTTTTTGGAATTCAAGGCAGTAAAGGAATTCCATTTAAATCTATTAATGATACGATTTACGCTGTAATGATTCAACAAGATTTACTCTTTAAACCTGACTCTAGCCATATTTTGAAATACGAAAATGACATATACTTTCTAAATAGTAAAAACAGTAATAACCTATACAATACTAAGCTTTTAACAATAGAAAATGATACGTTATTTTTAAAAGAAACCGACCATGTAAATTCTTTTAAGCTACTTCAAAAATTTGAGCAATTTAATGAACTTGAACAAAATAAAATAAAGTCCTATATAGCCAATCCAACAAAAAAAGAGCTGAATCTATTTATTAAAGAACAGGGATTTAATGAAATACTAAAATATCATTTATGAGTGCCAAGCAAGATACAATAGCGTTACTTAAAGATTCCATTTCCAATCTGCAAGAAAACTTATTAGATGACATCTTAACTCAATTAGACATAGCTGAACTTTCAGAAGAAACCTATCAGCTGCTTCTAACAAAAATGAAAAATTCAAATATTGAACTATTTAAAATTTCTAAAGCGTTAGAAGCTCAAGAAGTTATTGATTATGTACTGTCAAATAAAATTGGAGAATGAAATTTTCAAGATTATCTAGTTCAGAGCTCAAGTCGTTGGAAAAAGAGTTTATTGAATTTCTAGCTGTACATGGAATTGACAGCGACTATTGGGAGAAACTAAAGAAAACAGAAAATGAAAAAGCAGAGGACTTAATTGACATTTTCAGTGATGTTGTATGGCAAAAAACAATAGATAAAATTGAGTTTTTAGAACATAGAACCAATCGTTCTATAAAATTATTCAACTGTAAAAAAGATAGCATTGAATTGATTGGAATTGATGGCGACATTAAAGATTTAAACAAAGGAAAGCTCAGCACACTTAATCAAAACAAATTATCAATATACACACACACTAAAACCTATTCTCCAAATAGAGACCAAGAGCTTTTCAATATGATTAAGGGAGGATGTTCTTTGTCAGATAATCAACTTTTTAACAAGCTTAAAAAATTGGTATAGTATTTTTCAATCTTATCTTTTTTTTAAAATTAAACAGCAGCACTTGAAAAAGCACTGCTGGTTAGGGGTATTTTTAACACAAGGTTAAATATTTAGGGTAGTTGGTATATGTCTTAAATTTAATTCCTTACTATAATTATTAAATCAAAAATTCAAATACGATGCAAATAAAATTCCTTTAACGGACAATATATGTCCGTTAAAAAATTAATTATTCAAATAATACTTTTTCTGGCTTTTGCAATACTCAATTTCGAAACCTTTTTCTCTTAATCTTGAAATCATTCTTCTTATTGTTCGTTCAGAACATTGAAAGTTCTCTGCCATTTGATGAGGGGAAGACAATGCTCCTTTTTCAATTCTTTCAAGTAAATAAACTAAGCGGTCATTATAGGTGATAAAATCCATGGGTAGTATAATTTATCAAATAGTTACAATCTAATAACGAGAATTTACCAAAAAGTTGCCGATTTTGTAAAATAATATTTTAATTCATTAAATATTTATATCGTTATTGCTTGTAAACCAATCGATTAAGGGAATAAAATTTTAAAATCTATAAATCAGACCTAAAGCAGCTCTGTTTGCGCCAAATCCTAAATTTATACTTTTAAGATTAACGGCATCTTGATTATAAGAAAAAGTGCTCATTATAGCTGGAATAGCTTCCATATTAATGGAAAAGTGTTTTGAGAAATCATACTGAACACCTAAAACAATTCCTGCTCCCACATTAAAACTTCCCCATGGGCTATCATAATTGTTAATATTAGCTCCAGTAATGAGCTCCCAACCTTTTATTAAATTAACTTTTTCAGAAATAATAATTCTTTTTTCTCTACCAAATGCTGTACCAAATGAAAATCCAGAATTTGTTATAGTATCTATAAAATAAGTATTTAAAGAAGTAAGTCTAAACCTAGAATATTTATTCTCAGTTTTTTGTTTTTTATACATTAAATCAAAATTTCTTAAATTATTAATGCGAAGCCCTATCTCTTTATTTGAGGTTTCTGTTAAAGACTGAGCAAAAGATTGATTTGTTAAAAACAACAAAAGAAAGGGAAAAAAATATAAATAGTATTTCATAATGGTATAGTATTAAATTAAAAACCATACTCATGACAATCTTTATGCCAAAAACAGAGCTAAAAAATCAAAAAAAAAGATAAACGACTAGAAAACAAATCAATAGCAGCTGAGAAAAACTAAATCTCACTTAAAAATTCAATTAATAAGTGGTATAAATCATTGAATTCACTCATTGGCAAAGTTTCTGCCCGATCGTAAATATCATGATACGCTTTAATGCCCCCCATAGTGTAAATAAAAAACGATGGAATTCCCAACTGTGAAAACCAATAATGATCACTATTAGCCGCTCTTCCTCTAATTTTAATTTTAGGAAGGTACTTGTGCTTTTTATTAATATCCGAAAGTAATTTAAACTGCTTTTTATGTTGAGTTCCATTTACTACAGTAATGCCCTCATCTCCAGTGCCCATGATATCTAGATTAAGAACAAACTTAATATCCTGCAAAGGAAACAACGGGTTTTCAACGTAATATTTAGAACCTAAAATCCCAGCCTCCTCAGCACCAAAAGCCATAAACACCAAATTGTATTTTGGTGATTTATCAGAAAAATAATTGGCTAAACTAAGCAACATGGCTACTCCACTAGCATTGTCATTAGCGCCAGGGAAAATAGCTTCCCCCATCATCCCCAAATGATCGTAATGTGCTGAAACAATAATTGATTTTTTTTTTGCGCCTGAAACCTTTCCAATAACATTATGCGTTATGACATCTCCTAAAAAAACATTCTCTATATCCATGTAAATAGAATCCGCACCCCAAATAAGTGAATCACTCATTTCTAAAACAGGAAATTCTGCAACTTCTCTAGATACGGACCAAGTAAATTTTGAATTGTTAATCCAAACAATAGGACAAATCATTGAAAGGCCTATTCTTAACTCATGAAATATAGATAACGTATCTGGATTCTGAGTGTTTACTGAATTTAGAACTAATACCTTGCCTTTAAAGTTATTTATTTTGGACAATGAAACCTCATCTAAAAAAGCGCCAACATTTCCTGCATTAACTTTAATTAAACTAAATTTCCCTTTAGCACTACCAGAAGATGGATCCAAGATAAAATCAACTCCTTCTACTAATGGTTTCCCGTCAATAGAAACAGCTAAGTCATTAGGGAAAGTATTTGCTTTAATTTTAAAAGGCTGTAGATAGGTACCTTTTTTAAATTGATCTAATTGGATAGACTTATAAAATTCTTGAATGTATTTTGCCGCTTTAACATGTCCAAACTTAACATATCCTCTTCCATACATTTGATCAGAACAAAGATCATTTAGAATTTCTCTTGAGAGGTCATTTTGAGAAATACAACTACCAGCAAAAAGGAAAAAGACAATGATAAATCTGAAAAAAATCATATGTATCTTCTTTCAATTAGCTTAATAAACTTTTTCTCGACAGAGCCCTTAAGTTTCCATCCAAATTCTTTTAAAAGCTTATTATTTATATGAGCAGTAGCTTCGTCAAAAGACTGCATAGAATTTAACACTTCTAATTGTTGCTTATATACTTTAGAATCACCAGCAAACAGCTCTTCAATAAAAAGAAACTTTTCATTTAAGCCTATAGCAGAAAACAAATCCGCTATAGGTTGTTTGCTCAATTTATCAGCTAAAGAGGATGATTCTTTTTGAGCAAAACGATCATTTATTGATTCTCCAAAAGTAGGTTTTTTTGCCTCCTCTTTTAAAGGAATTTCTTTTTCATTAGACTCTAACACTTCATCAATTGACTCTTCTAAATCAATTTGTTTTACAGGATCTTCTTTCGACTCAACTTGGCCAAATTGAATTGAAATAGAAGAGGTCTTCTTTTTTTCTTTTTTTGAATTTGAAGATTCAGAAGACTTTAACTCTTTTTCTGCAGATAAATATTGAATTACTGCCAATCGCTCATGCAAAGAACGCGCATCATCAAGTAACAATTCTACCTGAAGAGGGTTTAACTTTCCTTGTTCCATTTTTTTTACCCCATCAGAAAGGGCTGATATTAACGCATATAAATTTTTATAATGGGATGAACTCATATAATTAGGTTTGTACAAGCAAATTTCAATAAATTTGTGGTAATTGAATACATTTCATGTCAATTTTATCAACATTACTACGAATTTGAGAAAGATATGTTTCTAGAACAAAAAGGCAACAAAAAAAATAGAAAAGGATGGATTGAAGTTGTTTGTGGCTCAATGTTTTCTGGGAAAACCGAAGAGCTAATAAGAAGGTTAAGAAGAGCTCAATATGCCAACCAAAAAGTACTGATTTTTAAACCAACTGTAGATTCAAGATACGACAAGGAGAATGTTGTAAGTCACAATAAAAATGCCATTGAATCAAAAGCTGTAGGTAGCTCAAAAGACATTCTAATTCATGCCAGCAACTGCGATGTAATTGGAGTGGATGAAGCTCAGTTTTTTGACGCTAATTTAACCAAAGTATGTACGGAACTTGCAAATAACGGTATTCGAGTAATTGTTGCTGGATTAGACATGGACTTTTTAGGTAAGCCTTTTGGTCCTATTCCCCATCTTATGGCCGTTGCTGAATTTGTAAGCAAGGTACACGCAATTTGTTTAGGATGCGGAGACCTCGCTCAATTCTCTCATAGAAAATCTAAAGAAGATAACCTTGTTCTTCTTGGCGAAACTCAAGAATATGAGCCACTATGTAGAAAATGTTTTCAACAAGCTTTAAAAGATGATGCTAAACACCATTAAATTATCAACCATATGCAAATTAGTAGATGGTAGGTTTGTTGGTGATTCAAGTGCTACAATTAATAGCGTTTCTATTGACAGTAGAAATCATTTTTTCAATGACAAAACATTATTTATAGCACTTAAAAGCAAAAAAAGAGACGGCCACGACTATATTTTGGAAGCCTACAACAAAGGAGCGCGATGCTTTCTAGTTGAAAAAAGCCCTTTAAACACCTATGCTGATGCCAACTTTATTATTGTCAAAGATTCTCTTTCAGCCCTTCAACAGTGGGCAAAAAAACACAGGTCTAAATTTAAAAACCCAGTAATTGCGATTACTGGAAGTAATGGAAAAACAATTGTAAAAGAATGGCTTTATCACTTTTTAAAGGATAAGTACAATATTTCAAGAAGCCCCAAGAGCTATAATTCTCAAATTGGAGTTGCTTTATCAATTTTAATGCTAAATAAAAAACATGATTTAGCAATAATTGAAGCAGGCATTTCTAAACCCGGTGAAATGGCTAAACTAAAAGATATCATTCAGCCGACTCATTCCATTCTTACCACAATTGGAAATGCACACATTGAAAATTTTAAAAATAAAAACCAGCTAATTAAAGAAAAGCTAATCCTATTTAAGGATAGTAAAAACTTCTTTTCTGCCAAGTTTTTTAATGACCCCACATATTTAATAGAAAAATCACAAGATTCAATTGAAATTTTTAGCACTTGCAAAACAGCCACTAATCAAATTATAAAGTACAGTTGGAAGAATCAGAACTACTCTTTTTCAATTCCTCAAAAAGACCGTTCATCGCTCCAGAACGCAAGTACTTGTGTTAATTTTTTGCTTGATTTTGGATACTCACCAAAAGAATTAGCCTCTCTTAGCAGTAATTTACCTTCAGTTGCTCTTCGACTGGAAAAAAGAAAAGGAATCAACAACAGCATTATTATTGACGACACTTACAATTCCGATATTAAGTCTATAGAAATTGCCCTAGACTTTCTTATTAATGAAAAGGAGGATCGAGAAACAATTGTTGTTTTATCTGACATAACTGTTGACAACTCCAATTTAAAGCAAGTTCATGCAAAAATTTCTTCCTTAATAAATCAACTTAGTAACAACCAATTTATAGGAATTGGCAATACATTAAAAAAGCATTCAAGCTTATTTAAAAATGGCTTGTTTTTTAAGACAACTCAAGAATTTATTGCCGATCTAACCAACTTCGATTTAACCAATAAGGTTATTTTGTTAAAAGGAGCAAGAAATTTTAAGTTTGAAAAAATTGCTGCTGAAATAGAAGAAAAATCTCATGAAACTGTTCTTTCAATAGACTTCCAAAAGTTAACTGAAAATTTGTCTTTTTATCGAAATTCAATTTCTGAAAACACAAAACTTCTGTGTATGATTAAAGCTGCTGGATATGGAAGTGGCAGTATTGAAATCGGAAAAAAACTTGCTCATGCTAAGGTAGATTACTTAGGGGTTGCCTACACAGATGAAGGAGTGGAACTTAGAAAAAACAATATTGATTTGCCTATTCTAATTATGAATGCAGAAGAAAAATCATTTAACAACATTATTAAAAACAATCTAACTCCTTCGATCTATAGTTTAGAGCAGCTAGACAATTTTATTAGAACACTTATTGATCATTCTATTTTTGGCTATCCTATTCATTTAAAATTTGACACTGGAATGAATCGTTTAGGGTTTAAAGAAAATGAAATTAGTCCCCTATGCTCATTGATAGCAAATCAACCCGAAATTCGTGTTGAAGGCATTTTTAGCCATTTATCCAGCAGCGACAATCCTGATGATGACCATTTTTCTGATGCTCAATTTAATCTCTTTGAAAAAATTTCAGACCAAATAGAAAAAAATATTGGTTATAAAACTATCAAGCACATGCTGAACTCTTCTGGAATAGAACGCTTTCCCAAAAAAAGCTACAACATGGTGCGCCTTGGACTTGGTTTGTACGGAATTTCCTCCAATAAAAGTATTTCTCCTATTGTTTCTCTAACCACCAAAATATGCCAAATTAAGACAGTAAATAAAGGGGAAACTATTGGCTATGGCAGAAATACTAAAGCAAATAAAAATACGTTGATTGGAATTATACCTATTGGCTATGCCGATGGCTTTTCAAGAGCATTTAGCAATGGGAAAGGATCAGTGATTGTAAATGGTAAAAAAGCATTTGTAATTGGTAACGTTTGCATGGATATGACCATGATTAATTTAAACGGGGTAAGTGCACAAGTTGGAGATACAGTCGAAATTTTTGGCCAACAGCAAGCCATAACCCACTTAGCCAATACAATTGATACCATTCCATACGAAATACTAACTTCTATTTCTGAAAGAGTAACAAGAATATATAAAGAATAAAATCATGAAAAAAACACTATTCCTTTTTCTACTAACCCTGAATTCTACAGTATTTTACTCCCAAATAGACCAGGACAAAATTGGAGCTTGGTACATGTACTTTTACAACACCTCCTTTAAAGAATCCTGCTGGGGAGTTCAAGGAGATATTCAATATCGAAATTGGAATACATTTGGTGATTTAGAACAATTACTAATAAGGTCTGGAATTACCTATCAGCCTAAAAATGAGAAAATTAAATTTACTTTAGGCTATGGTAATATAACAACCGGTGATTATGGAACAAGCTCATCAACGGTAAATGAAAGCAGAATATATCAAGAAGCTTTGTTCCCTTCAAAATTTGGAAACCGTTTTTACCTCACGCACAGATTTCGATTCGAACAAAGATTCAATGAAAATCAGAACTTAAGAACAAGATATAGATACAATCTATTTTTGAATATTCCCATTAACAATACTGAAATGGTAAAAAATACGCTTTATGTTGCCTTATACAATGAGTTATTTATTAATGGTCAACGTAAAATAGATTATACTAGGCAAGTAGAAATTTTTGACAGAAATAGAACTTACTTAGCACTAGGATATCACCTAAGTAACACACTCAAAGTACAATTAGGAGTTATGAAGCAAGCTACCAACAATTGGGTTAAAAATCAATATCAAGTTAGCTTACACCATAAAATCTAAATCCTGTTCACACAGTAAAAAACTTTATTTTTTCTTTTCCTACTGATGTTTCTATCTTTAGCCTTATTCAAGTAGCATAATGCAAAAAAAATTCATTTCTAATCTTGCTTTAGTTTTACTATTGAATTTACTGATCAAACCTTTTTATATTTTAGGAATTGATGCTGAAATTCTAAAACAAGTAGAACTAACTTCACCTGGAAGTTATGGAATGTATTTTAGCATATTAGGGTTAACATTTATAGGAAATATTTTTTTAGATCTCGGGATAATTAACTTTAATACCAGAAACATTGCCCAACATCAGCAATTGCTTTCTAAACATTTTTCGGGGATTTTTACACTTCGACTTTTTTTAGCTGTACTGTATCTTATTCTTTTGTTTGGAATTGGTTTATCAATTGGATACACCAATTTTCAACTAAAACTTTTGGCTGTTTTAGGGTTCAACCAAGTTCTTGTTGCTTTTACTCAATATTTTAGGTCTAATCTCGCTGGGCTACTTCGATTTAAAGAAGATAGTATTCTTTCTGTTTTAGATCGACTATTGTTAATTATACTATGTAGCTGTTTACTTTGGGGAGGATTTACCAATACTGCATTTAAAATAGAATGGTTTATTTATGCCCAAACACTTGCTTACGGACTATCTGCGCTACTAGGATTTCTTTTAGTTCTACGGCAAACCAGAAAATTTTTATTTAAATGGGAGTTAGCTTTTTCTATAGTGATTTTAAAAAAAAGCTTTCCGTTTGCATTGCTTATTTTTTTAATGGCCATTTACTATTATTCAGATGCAGTAATGCTTGAGAGAATTCATCCAAATGGGGCAATTGAGGCTGCGTCATATGCAAGAGGGTATCGCTTTTTTATGGCCGCAAATATGATTGGGTATATTTTTGCTGGACTATTGCTTCCAATTTTCAGTAAGCTAATTCAGCAAAATGAAAACATCAACTCTATTTTAATACTCTCATTAAAATTATTATTTGGAATCTCTGTTATAATCGGGTTAACTGGTTTCTGTTTTAAACAGGAGATAATTCAATGGAGATACCATATTAATGCTGTTGAATTAAAACATGCAGCCAATGCATTTGGCTATTTAATGCTCTCTTTTATTGCCATTTCAATTACCTACATATTTGGAACTCTACTTACAGCTAAAGGAGCACTAAAACAATTGAACATAATGGCTTTATTTGGAGTGGGAATTAATATTGGACTCAACTGTCTTATGATTCCCTTATCTGGGTCAGAAGGTGCTGCTCTTGCAAGTTTAATTACTCAAATTATAACGGCTGCTAGTCAAGTATTTATTGCTGTAAAAATATTCAACCTTAAAACCAACAAAAAAACACTCCTGTCAATCGGTTTATTTATTACTTTATCCGTTCTATGCATTTATCTAAACCCATTAATTCAATTGGATTGGATATTTACACTACTTATTACTCTTTCAACCTTGATTATAATTGCTTTTTGCACAGGATTATTTAGCGTAAATTCTCTTATTGAAATCATTAATGAAAAAAACAAATCGGAAAAGCCCAACAATACTTAACTTATTTGTTCTGTTAACAAGTATGAGTTACTTTTACGTACTAATTTTTCAACTAGTAAACTTTATATAATGACACAAAAAAGTGAAATGGAAATGAATTCATTAGACCTTATAGGGTTTTTATGGAAAAACAAAAAAATCCTAATTGTTATTGGTTTTGTTGCCGCAATAGTTTCTTCAATTGTTGCGTTAATTATTGAAGAAAAGTTTGAATCTACAGTTACCCTATATCCATCAAAAACCAGTTCTGTTTCTTTTGGTGAAATTAACAACGAAGATCAAACAGTTTCAAAGTTTGGTGAAGAAGAGGAAGCTGAGCAAATGCTACAGATTTTAGAGTCTGCCAAAATTAGAGAAGAAATAATTTTAACCTATGATTTAATTAATCATTATGAAATAGACACTTCTGGTAAGTACATATACACAGAATTAAACGAAACCTATTCCGACAATATCAGCTTTAAAAGAAATAAAAACGGTGCCGTTTTAATAACAGTAATGGATAAATCTCCTGACACTGCTGCCCTTATCGCCAATAAGATTGCTGCATTATACGACAAAACAAAAAATGCAATGATTCACGATAGAGCACTAACTGATTTTAACATTAAAAAACAGAAGTTAAAAAAGCTAGAAAATGAAATGCAAGCTTTAAGAGATACTATGTCTGCACTTTCTTCTTTAGGAGTAGTAACCGCTGATGCCTATCAAGGATTAACAGATGCTATGTTAAAAGCTTCTGATAAAAAGACAAAAGATGAGTATAAGCAAAAATTACACATGACTGAAAAATATGGAAGTCTATTAAAAGCATTTCAAATTGAAACGGAATTTCTGTCTGAAAGAATTGCAACTTTAAAATCTTCCTATGAACAAGCTGAAACAGATGCTAATAGCTTTCCTTCTCATAAATTCACAGTTGAAGAAGCTACTGCTGCTGAAAAAAAATCCTACCCAGTAAGATGGCTTATTGTTGTTATTTCCACTTTTTCAACTGTTCTTTTTACATGTGTTTTATTACTATTTAGAGAAAAAATTAAAGAACTAGAGCTAAAATAAAATGCTTATAGCTTTAAAAAAAAATCTAATTTATTGCTTAGGAATTCTATTTATTCTTTTGAATAGCATTCTAATTTATAATGAGTTTTATTACTTCCTACTTTTCCCATTAGCACTAATTATTCTCTATTTAGCCTTCTTTAAAATTGAACAACTTTTTCTTTTAATCATTTTTTGCACTCCGCTTTCTTTTAATTTGGAAGCGTTAGATATGGTTGGGGGATTTGGGATTTATCTTCCAACAGAACCACTTTTACTAGGACTTCTTTTGGTGTTTATTTTTAAAACCATACGCTCCGAAAAAAATAGATTAAACACTTATTGGAGGCATCCTATTTCTTTTTTGATTCTCATTCAACTTGTTTGGATTACACTAAGTGCCATTTCAAGTGAAATGCCAATTGTTTCATTTAAATTTCTACTTTCTAGACTTTGGTTTGTCGTACCCATTTTTTTTCTTGGACTACATGTTTTCAAAAAAGGTATTCCAACCATTTATGCTTTTTTATGGGCTTATTTAACCCCTCTTACACTTGTTCTTTTGTACACTCTAATAACTCATGCTAGCTATGGTTTTAGTGAAGAATCTGGACATTGGGTAATGTGGCCTTTTTTTAAAGACCACACATCTTATGGTGCTATAATCGCACTTTTTTATCCTATTGTAATTGGGTTAATGACTGACAAAGAAAATTCCTTTTTTACAAAAAATATCCTGCGAATTATTTTTATCATTTTTTCAGTTGCTTTGTTCTATAGTTATACTCGTGCAGCATGGATTAGTGTGTTTGGTGCAAGTTTGGTTTTTTTACTTTTTGTATTTAAAATAAAATTCAAATACCTTTTTTCATTTGGATTAACAGCACTATTATTTATTGGAATCAATTTCACCGAAATCAGCTTCATGTTAAACAAAAACAATGCTGAACATACAACAGAAAATTTTAGCGAAAGAGTAGAGTCAATGTCTAACATAAGTTCTGATGCTTCTAATTTAGAGCGATTTAACAGATGGAATTCTGCGATTGAATTGGCAAAACAAAGACCTATTTCAGGTTGGGGACCGGGGACTTATTCATTCGTTTATGCCCCCTATCAGGATGCATCTGACTTAACGATTATAAGTACAAACTTTGGAACTGGAGGCAATGCTCATAGTGAATACCTTGGCCCTCTTGCTGAGCAGGGTATTCCAGGGTTAATCATAATGCTATTGTTAGTTTTTTTCATTTTTTACAGGGGATCTTACTTATACTTGAGACTAGAAGATCCTAAATTAAAGCGATTGGTAATTATGCTACTTCTAGGACTTGTAACCTATTTCACTCACGGCATACTCAACAATTACCTAGATACAGATAAAGCATCTGTTCCAGTATGGGGGTTTATTTCTATTATTGTGGCTATAGATTTATTCTTGGCGCCAAAGCAAAAAGCATAATTTAATTTCATTTTCTGACAATCTAACAACAACGTAAAAACTATAAGTTCTTGTTAGTTATGTTTGAATTATGGGGAAAATAAAATCAACTTTTGTTTGTCAAAATTGTGGTGCCAAATCAAGCAAATGGATAGGAAAATGTCCTTCATGCCAGCAATGGAACACCTTTTCAGAGGAGGTCATAAAACAAACATCATCTATAGAAAAGTTAATCTCAAATTCAACTACCAAACAAAGTAAGCCAATGTTGTTGCAAGATGTGCAACCTATTTCTAACAATAGAATTCATTTTTCTGATAAAGAATTCAATAGAGTTCTTGGAGGTGGATTGGTTTATGGTTCAGTAGTTTTAATTGGAGGAGAACCAGGAATAGGAAAATCAACTCTAACCCTTAAAATAGCCCTTAATTCAAACTGTAAATGTTTATACGTTTCTGGAGAAGAAAGCGATCAACAAATTAAACTAAGAGCCAATCGCTTAAAAGGAAAAATGGAAAATTGTTATTTACTTCAAGAAACACAATTGCAACAAATTATTCATCAAGCCAATCAATTAAATCCAGATTTTATTGTATTGGATTCTATTCAGACTCTCCAATCTGAAACCATTGATTCCTCCGCTGGGAGCATTTCTCAAATTAAAGAATGTACAGCACAAATTGTTCAATTTGCAAAAGCCTCGCATATACCTATTCTACTTATTGGTCACATTAATAAAGAAGGTAGTATTGCGGGACCTAAAGTACTAGAACATATGGTAGATACCGTTTTGCAATTTGAAGGAGATCATCATCATGTCTACAGAATAATAAGAAGTATAAAAAACAGATTTGGAAGCACTAATGAAATCGGAATTTATGAAATGCTAGCCTCAGGACTAATAGAAGTTCAAAACCCAAGTAAAATATTAATAAACAACCATAAAGAGCTACTTAGCGGAGTTTCTATTGCTGCCAGTTTAGAAGGAATTAGACCTATTCTAATTGAAATTCAAGCACTAACAAGTTCTGCTGCCTATGGAACACCTCAACGATCTTCAACTGGATTTGATCTTAGAAGGTTAAACATGCTTTTGGCTGTTTTAGAAAAAAGGTGTGGATTTAAAATCGCAGCAAAAGATGTTTTTTTAAATATTACTGGTGGAATAAAAGTAAATGACCCAGCTATTGATTTAGGCGTAGTTTGTGCCATATTATCTTCAAATTTTGACTTACATATTCCTTCAACAATTTGTTTTATTGGTGAAGTTGGCCTAAGTGGAGAGATAAGGCCTGTCCCTAGAATTGATCAACGAATTAGTGAAGCTCAAAAAATGGGCTTTAAAACAGTTTTTCTCAGTAAATACATCAGTGATTTAGACATCAATTTAACTAAAATAAAACTTGTTAAAGTGGGTAAAATTCAAGAAGTTATGTTACATCTATTCAATTAATTACATAAAATATTAGTTTCTAATTTTCAATAGTATATTTGCAGCTAATTAGTATAGTTAATTAATGACAATTAGAGAATTAGAACTTGAAATAGTTGATGAGTTTTCAATTTATGAAAATTGGATGGAAAAATACGAGTACATCATTGAACTTGGCAAAGACCTTCCATTAATTCAAGATGAATTTAAAACAGACAACTACATCATTAAAGGGTGTCAATCTAGGGTTTGGGTTCACGCCAACTATATTGATGGTAAAGTTTTTTTTACTGCAGATAGCGATGCAATTATTACCAAAGGTATAATTGCACTTCTTATAAAAGTTCTTAGTAACCAGTCTCCTGAAGACATACTAAGTGCCAAATTAAATTTTATCGATCAAATAGGATTGACTTCTCATCTTTCACCAACCAGGGCAAATGGACTTCTTGGAATGGTGAAACAAATCAAGAACTTTGCAATGGTTTATAAACTAAAAGAAAACTCATAATATTAACTTTTATGGTTGAAAAAGCAGATAAATTAAAACTAGAAAATAAAATTATAAATGTTCTTAAAACAATTTATGATCCTGAAATTCCTGTAGATATTTTTGAGCTAGGATTAATTTATGAGGTTAAAATTAATGACAACTTTGATGTAGAGGTTGAAATGACTTTAACATCACCAAACTGTCCTGTTGCCGAATCCATGCCCAAAGAGGTAGAAGATAAAGTCAGAGATGTGTTTGGTGTGAATTCTGCAAAAGTTAACATTGTTTTTGACCCTCCATGGGACAAGAACATGATTAGCGAAGAAGCAAAATTAGATTTAGGAATGCTATAAATTATAGCCTATGAAAAAAACTGGTATCGATGCCATCTCATTCTACGTACCTTCACTTTACGTTGATTTAAAAGAACTTGCCCAAGCAAGAAACATAGCTTTTGCCAAACTCAATAAAGGATTAGGGTTAAACCAAATGACCTTTGCAGATGTAAATGAAGACGCTGCATCTTTTGCTGCCAATTCACTTTTAGAATTAATTTACGCTAACAAAATTGACCCTAGAACAATTGGAAGAATTTATTTAGGAACCGAAAGTGCTGTTGATTCAGCTAAACCTACTTGTTCTTATGCCATCGAAGCTGTTGAAAAACAACTTAGTGAAACTTTTGGTGAGCGATGTTTTAAAAACTGTGATGTTGTAGACATGACTTTTGCTTGTGTAGGTGCAGTTGATGCATTACAAAATTGTCTAGACTGGGTAAATAACGGAAAAGCTAGAAAGGCAATTGTTATCGCTTCTGATTTAGCTAAATATGAATTAAATTCTGGTGGAGAGTACACTCAAGGGGCAGGAGCTGTTGCAATGTTAGTCAAAGAAAACCCTTCAATTATCAGTTTTTCAAAAACATGGGGTGTTGCTACCAAAAGTGTTGGCGATTTCTTTAAACCTAGAAGAAACTTTGAAAAAATAGAGACCTTTAAAGATACTGCTCAATTACTAGGGTTAGACATCTCTGAAGATAAAGCAAAAGAAATATTAGACAAATCTAATTCTGAGTTCTGGTCTAATTCTAACAAATATTTTGAACTCTTCAAAGAAGAACCTGTTTTTGATGGACCATTTTCAAACTCATGCTATCAAGAAAGAATTACAGAAGCCATTGAGCATTTAAATAGTCAGAAACCCATAAATGTATTGAAAGATTGGCAAAGCCTAATATTCCACCTACCCTATGCCTATCAAGGAAGAAGGATGATTGTTAAAAATTGGGTTAGTTGGCTAAAAGAAAATAACAAATTAAACAATCTGACAGAAGAAATAGGAGATTACAATAAAGATGAAGGCGACCTTTGGTATAAAAAAGCGAGTAAATCCAAACTTTATCAAGATTATGTAAATGAAAAAATTGCTCCAGGAGAAAAAGCATCTTCTCAAATTGGAAACATGTATACTGCTTCAATATTTATGTCATTTCTAAGTATGCTCAACCACGCAATAGACAATAAACTCAATATTTCAGGAAATAAAATTGGGTTTTTAAGCTATGGTAGTGGATCAAAGTCTAAAGTTTTTCAAGGCACAATTGAACCTTCATGGAAAAGCAGAATAATTCATTCTAAATTATTCTTTTATTTATCTCACAGAAAAAAAATAGACATCAGCACTTATGAGTTATTGCATAAAAATGAGCTCGAAAAGCCAATTATAAAAAACAATGCTATTCAGCTTAGTAATATTGAACATAGCCCTTTAAAAATGGGTTTTCGTAACTACAAAAAGATAAATGGCTGATCAAATAATAAATAGAGTTGCAAACAGTTCTTTAATTAATTTGGAGCTTAAAGATTTTGGCTCATCAAAAGAGAGAGTTGAAATCGACATTAAAAAATGGCTTTTTAAGGGTCTGGTTTTAAAAGAAAAAGAATTTAGAAAATCCTTAAAAGAACATGATTGGTCAAAATACAATGACAAATTAGTTGCTGTATTTTGTAGCTCAGATGTAATTATCCCAACTTGGGCATACATGCTGGTGTGCGTTCAACTTGAGCCTTTTGCAGATTTTACTTGTCTAGGATCATTAAAACAACTTGAAATTGATCTTTTTAACTCAAATATTCAACAACTGGATTCAAGTCTATATTCCGACAAAAGAGTACTTATAAAAGGATGCAGTGAAACATATATTCCAGAGTCTGCTTATGTTTCAATTGTTAAAAAACTAATGCCTGTAGTTAAGTCAGTAATGTTTGGAGAAGCTTGCTCAAATGTTCCAGTTTTTAAAAAACGATAGGAAATTAACTTTTAACATTCTTTGAATTTTTCGAGTATTATTTTAAATTGAAGACGATTCAAAGTATTTATTATAAATTAATTTCCATTTTCATGAATTCATTTGCATTAAATTTTAAACGTTTTTTTCTATTTACTTTTTTAGTTTTCCCTTTTTATTTCACTGCCCAAAATGTATATGAATGGTATCAAGATGGAATAATTATTTTTCAGCTAAAAACACCCTCATTTGTACAATTAAAATCAAAAAATAAAATTGTAGACTTTAAAAATTATTCATTACTAAATCAGTTTACTACTAAATATCAGATCAATAAGGTATCTCAACTTTTTCCAAAACATAAAAATGAATTACTTGCCAACACTTATCAAATTGAGTTTGACAAAGTTATGGAAGTTGAAAACTTTATAAATGAACTTTCTTCATTGCC
The DNA here is from genome assembly GCA_002716065.1 of Crocinitomicaceae bacterium. GTDB lineage: Bacteria > Bacteroidota > Bacteroidia > Flavobacteriales_D > Parvicellaceae. The sequence continues at coordinate 91,284 of PAZE01000007.1, forward strand.
CAGCATTGAATATGCTGAAAAAAAAGAACTCCATGTTAGCTTTTTAACCCCTAATGATCCTTATTTCTCCAACTCTACCAACAATGGACAATGGGCATTGTTTCAAATTAACGCTCAACAAGCCTGGGATTTATCTACTGGATTGGCTTCTGTTGTTGTTGCGGTAACCGACAATGCAATCAATATTAACCACCCTGATTTAACCAATAAAGTTGTACAAGGTTATGAT
>PAZE01000008.1 GCA_002716065.1 Crocinitomicaceae bacterium
AGATACCAAGAAACCAGCTAGTTGTTGTAACAGGTCTAAGTGGAAGTGGAAAATCATCGTTAGCCTTTGACACTATTTTTGCTGAAGGTCAAAGAAGATACATGGAAACCTTTAATGCCTACGCTAGGCAATTTATTGGAAATTACTCTAGACCAGATGTTGACAAAATTATTGGATTAAGCCCAGTTATTTCTATTGAGCAAAAAACAGTTTCTAAAAACCCTCGATCAACTGTTGGTACAATTACTGAAATATATGATTTTCTTCGATTGCTTTTCGCAAGAACAGCAGATGCTTTTTCTCCAGAAACTGGATTAAAAATGACTAAATATTCAGAAAATGAAATTTATGACCTTGTTTACAACTCTTTTAAAGAAAAAAACATCAGTATAATAGCACCTATTGTAAAGTCTAGAAAAGGTCATTACAGAGATTTATTTGATAAGCTTATCAAACAAGGGTTCACAAAAGTAATTGTTGATGGAGAAACTCTGGATTTAGTTTATGGAATGAAATTGGACAGGTATAAAATCCACACCATTTACCTAATTATTGACCGAGTTAAAGTTTCCAAAAACAACTTAAAAAGATTGAAAAGTGCAATTGCAGAAGCTTTAAAAAAAGGTAAGGGAGAATTAGGAATATACGATAAAGAAAGTAAACAAATTTCTTCCTACAGTAAATGGCTAATGTGCCCTGAGTCGGGGTTTTCTCTTGCAGAACCCGAACCGAATCTTTTTTCTTTTAATTCTCCATACGGAGCTTGTAAAAAGTGTAATGGACTGGGAACAACTACCGATATTGACATAAAAAAAGTTATTCCAAATAACAAACTAAGCATAAAAAAGGGTGGGATTAATCCCATTGGAAAGTATGAAAATAACTGGACTTTTAGACAACTAGAAATCATTTTAAAAAATTCGAATTTTTCTCTTGATGATCCATTATCATCAATCGATGAAAACACATTAAATGAAATATTATACGGCAACAATAAATTCATTAAAGTATTGGGAGAAAATGGAATTCATGAAGTGGTATCAAACTTTGAAGGTATTGTCAATATTATTAACCGACAACAAAAGGAAGGAACAAATCGAAGTAAGCGATGGGCAGAAAACTTCACCAATAAAAATACTTGCTCAGCCTGTAATGGAACCCGATTAAAAGCTGAATCTCTTCTTTTTAAAGTAGATGGGAAAAATATTGGAGAGCTATGTAGTATGGACATAATTGAATTGTATAAATGGGTTAATAATTTAACTAATTCACTTTCAGAAAATCAACTTAAAATTGGCAAAGAAATCATCAAAGAATTAACAAATCGATTAACTTTTCTTATCAATGTTGGATTAGATTACATCTCCTTAAATCTACCAGCAGCTACACTTTCAGGTGGAGAAGCACAACGAATTCGTTTAGCTTCTCAAATAGGATCTGAGCTTACAGGAGTATTATATATTCTTGATGAACCTTCTATTGGCCTTCACCAAAGAGACAATCAACGACTAATTAATTCACTAAGAGAATTAAAAAACTCTGGAAATTCCATCATTGTAGTTGAACACGACAAGGACATGATTGTTGAAAGTGATTATTTAATTGATATTGGACCTGGTGCAGGAATAAATGGCGGGGAAATTGTTAGCCAGGGAAGCACCAATACGATTAAATCACTGAACTCCATTACAGCACAATATTTAAATGGGGAAAAAACCATACCTATTCCTAAAAAAAGAAGACCAATTGGCAATAAGACTATTGATCTTTATGGTTTAAAAGGAAACAATCTCAAAAACATCGATATATCTTTCCCTTTAGAATCATTTATTTGTGTTACAGGAGTTTCAGGAAGTGGCAAATCAACAATTGTCAACCAAACACTATATCCAATTTTAAGTAATTACTTCTTCAATAGTGTTAAGAAGCCTTTAGAATATAAATCCATTAAGGGATTAGAAAATATAGACAAAGTCATTGGTATTAATCAGTCTCCTATTGGGAAAACTCCCAGGTCAAATCCTGCCACCTACACAGGACTTTTTTCTAATATAAGAGCTTTATATACACTTCTTCCTGAATCCAAAATTAGAGGCTACAAACCAGGAAGGTTTTCTTTTAACGTAAAGGGAGGAAGATGTGAAACATGTAAAGGTGCTGGAATGAGGGTAATTGAAATGAATTTCCTTCCAGATGTACATGTTAAATGTGAAGATTGCCAAGGCAGGAGATACAACCGAGAAACTTTAGAAGTTCGCTACAAAGGTAAATCGATTAATGATGTTCTTAACATGTCTGTTCAAAGTGCTGTTGAATTTTTTAAAGATATTCCCAGTATTTATCAAAAGCTTAAGACACTAAATCAAATAGGATTGGGATACGTAAGCATAGGCCAACCTTCTACAACACTTTCTGGTGGAGAAGCTCAACGAATAAAACTGGCTACCGAACTGGCAAAAAAAGAAACTGGAAAAACAGTATACATTCTTGATGAACCAACAACAGGTCTTCACTTTCAAGACATTCAACTTTTGCTTGATGTACTTAACAAATTGGTTGATAGTGGAAATACTGTGATTGTTATTGAGCATAATCTAGACGTTATAAAATCAGCTGATTATGTAATTGATATTGGCCCCGAAGGAGGAATTAATGGTGGAAGACTTATGGGAAGTGGAACTCCTGAGCAATTAACAGCGTTAAAGAATAGTTACACTGGACAATATCTAAAAAAAGAATTAGTTTAATTAAAAAATTAACTACAATGGATAAATCGTGGAATGAAATTAAAACAAACAACAGCTGGGCAGTATTCAAAATCATGTCTGAGTTTGTTGAAGGGTATGAAAGAATGGCTAGAATTGGCCCTTGCGTTTCTATCTTTGGATCAGCAAGAACTAATCCAGAAAATAAATACTACCAACTTGGTGAAGAAATAGCTCTATTACTCACTAAAAATAAATATGGGGTGATAACAGGTGGTGGACCAGGAATTATGGAAGCCGCTAATAAGGGGGCAAAAGAAGGAAATGGAAAATCTGTTGGTTTAAATATTGACCTCCCATTTGAACAAATGCCCAACAGCTATATTGACCACGATAAATTGCTAAATTTTGACTATTTCTTTGTTCGCAAGGTGATGTTTGTAAAATATGCACAAGGATTTATTGTTCTCCCAGGTGGATTTGGAACATTAGATGAAACTTTTGAGGCCCTAACTCTTATTCAAACTCATAAAATTGAAAAATTTCCAGTAATACTCGTTGGAACTGAATTTTGGGGTGGATTAATCGATTGGATTAAAGAAGTTTTATTAAAACAAGAAAAAAACATTAGTCCTGAAGATTTAGATTTAATTTCAATTGTAGATACTGCTGAAGATGCAGTAGCTGAAATAAATGCGTTTTATAAAAACTATAAACACAAACCAAATTTCTAGTTAGACGATAATATCAGTCTATTTATTGGTAATATCAAACCATTTGCATAATTTTATTTTTTTCAAATTCCATCTAAAATGAAAAAGTATTTTATTGCTCTTAGTTTAATAGTTCTATCGTGTTGTTTTCATGCTCAAAATCAGAATGAAATTGACATCAATGAAGTTCAACCTGAAATACTAACTATTGGTTTAGGAACAGGGTACAATAGTTTTTTTGGTGATTATGTAAAGCCTGAAAATGTCTCTCCTTTTACCAATATACGTTCTGCTTATTTCATAACTATTGAAAAAAGATTAGGTAAAACATTCAGTATTCAACTTAATGGATCTAAAGGTTATGTTTCCGACAATGAAAGGTCTATAATTGTTCAAAATAATAGAAATTTTGAATCTGACTTATTGCAAATAGGAACAAACTTCATTTTGAATTTTGACAATGATTTGCTAATTAAAAGAAAAAGTACTTTTGCTCCATATATTGCTGCAGGATTTAGTTTCCTAAAATTTGATTCCTATGGAGATTTAATTGATGGCGATAACAACACCTACCATTATTGGGATAATGGGCAAATATGGAATGTTAGCCAAAGCGACACCTCATCTTCTGAAACTCAGTTAGTTAGAGATTATTCTTATGAAACTCTCCTTACAGATTCTATTACAGAATATTCAAGAACATCATTTGCCATTCCTTTAACTTTAGGATTTAAGTTTAAATTAAATAACACTATTGATGGAAGAATTTTTGGAACATATAATTTAGCTTTAACAGATTGGATAGATAATGCAAGTGAAAATGACAATAACGATAAATTTGCATTTATTGGTTTTTCCATCAATTACAAATTCAGAAAAGCCAATAAAGCTGAAAAAGAAAAATATAAAGATGTAGATCTTAAAATGCTCAATAGTGCTGACCAAGACAACGATGGTGTTGAAGACCTTAATGACAATTGTTCACAAACTCCAAACGGAGTAAAAGTTGACGAAAAAGGGTGCCCAGTTGATGACGATTTTGACGGGGTCCCTAACTACCTAGACCAGCAATTGAACACCCCAAAAGGTGCAAATGTCGATGAATTGGGAAGAGAAATCACTGACAGTCTTATCAACGATAGAATTTTCTTGAGAGATTCCATAGAAACTGAGACAAACAAAGTTTTCTCTGATACAACTGAAACTGGAAGTATTCTTAAGGGACTAAATCGAATTGAAAACGACAATTCTATTGAGCCAGAAATTAAAAAGGAACTAATAGCACTTTTAAGTCCAGCAGATAGCAACAAAGATGGAAGATTGTCAAAAGATGAAATAACTTTAGCCATAAACTCATTTTTTGATGGAAATGACAACTTTACTGTTGAGAATTTATACGACTTAATCGATTATTACTTCGACCAGAATTAATACTAGCTCTATTTATTTAGTGTTATTTCAATGCTCTTAACGCTCTTCTTATTAACATTTTCGTATTAATAATTTAAAAACTTAAGAAGTTAAACCTCTGTTGTCCTAAGCTAGTTTTGTTAGTACACTACTTCAAAACTAGAAAATGCTAAAGTCAATATTCCTTTCTTTTAATTTATTAGGTATATTTTTACTTTCATTTTTTAGCATAGGAAAAGTTGAAATCACCCACAAATCAAATCCAGAGATTACAGCAGGAGATCAAACAGAAGTAACCATAACTATTAATAAAGAAAACTTCTCTGGTCCGGGCAGGTTAAAACTAAACTTTGACCTAGCTGATGGCCTTATAGCTAATGAATTAGAAAATGACGGATCCTCCTTCACCTTTTCAAACAATGAAGCACTATTTATTTGGTATTCAATACCTTCTGAAGAAACCATTACAATTAAATATATTCTATCTGCTTCTGAAACAGCTATTTTAGGAAACAGAAAAATTTCTGGAACTTTTTCTTATTTAGATGAAAATCAAAGAAAACAAATTGCTATACCAGATTTATACATCAAAATAGTTTCTACAGAATCGTTAGCTTCAACAACAACCAATAAAATTTCTAGCAAAAGAACCATAGAAGCCGTTAACGATCATTTTATTGTTCGCATTCACACCATTAAACAACAACAAAATGGATTCGCACGTATTAAAGATAATTTACCAGAAGGTTTTAGTGCACAGCCAATAGAAACAACAGGAGCAGTATTTAAAAACATTGACAATTCTGCTAAATTCTTATGGTCTGAAATACCGTCCTCTTTAGAATCATTTACTGTTTCCTATAAATTAATCCCCCCTGATAATCACTCTGATGACTTTGAAATTTCCGGGACCTTATCTGCTGAGTTCTTAATCTCAGAAAATGAAAACACATCGATTGATATTCCCGCAACTAAATATTCATACACTCTTGAAAATGAAATTGCAGAGCAAAACAACATCAAATCTGATTCCCTGAATTCCTTTATCAAGGAAACAAGCAACAATGAAATAAAAATAGATTCAACTGAGCGTTCATCAAACAACACAGCAATTGAAACAGCTAAAATTGATAGCACAATTACAGAAACTAACAACCAAGAATTAGCAAGTAACAGCTCCCTAAAACAAGATTTAAAAGAAGGTTCACAGCAAGAAGAAGAAGAAGAAGAAGATAATTCGATTTCTAAAGATGTTAAGAATTCAAAAGAAGAAATTATTGACTCAAATGAAGAAAACTCAACTCCAACAGATAAGAATAAGCTATCAACTGTATTATATAAGGTCCAGATTCTAGCTGCACATAGAGTTGCAGGAAAAAGCTATTTCAATAAAAGACATAGCTACAATGGAGACTTTAGCATAGAAAACCACCAAGGGTGGGTGAAATACACAACAGGAGAATTTGATCAATACAAAAAAGCTAGAAATAAAAGAGAATCTTTAGGAAGTTATAAATTTCCTGGACCATTTGTAACCGCTTACAACAATGGCGACAGAATAACTGTACAGGAGGCACTAATGATTACCAAACAAGACTGGGTTCAATGACAGATAAATAGGATAGTAAACAAATAAAAAGGGGTTTTGTTAAAAAAAACCCCTTTTTTAAATACAAGTAAGTATATTATTTATCTCTTAGGACGAGCCTCATCAGAAACAGAAAGTTTTTTTCTTCCTTTTCTTCTACGTGCATTCAACACCTTTCTTCCATTCTTTGTAGCCATTCTTGAACGAAAACCATGCTTGTTCTTACGTTTTCTATTTGAAGGCTGAAATGTTCTCTTGCTCATCGCTTTTTTTTTACTTCTTTAATTCAAAATCGGTTGGCAAAAATAATGCTTTTTTAATAACCACAAAACATATCCTTTTAAAAGTTCTATTTTTTTAACTAACCAAAAATCTAATCTCTCAAAAGAACACCGTCAAACCTCATTGCATAATGATGATTAAAAACATCTATTACATCCAACTGTTTCTTTTCGTTAGATTTTCTTTTAGACAAGAATTCAAAAAATTGTTGATCATAAAAGCTTAATAAAAAAGGATTTGCTTTTTTAGTGAAAATTTCGATATCAATGCCAATTTGATAGTAGCTCTGTAAATTTTTAAAAACTCCTTTTTGAAAATCTACAACTTTTAACCATAAATCAGGGTAATACTGCCGAATTTCATTAAGTAATACACTACTAACATCATAGGACTGAACACAGAAAAAAAGCATTGCCTTTCTATACCTTTCGGTATAAGAAAGTGTAATATTTTGAAGTACACTCTCGTATTCACCTATCACTTCAAGTTTGTAATCCAATGCCAATTCAATCATTTCACTTTTTGAATCAAAATGATTATACAAGGTTGTCTTGCTTATTTGAAAATCACTTGCCAACTTAGACATGGAAAAATTATGCACGCCATTATTTTGAAAATATACCAATAGCTTAACAACATATTTTTTTTTAATGGCCTGGTCTGTATACCTTTTTTTTTGAGTTGATTTTCTACCCATAATTCAAAGTTAATAAACAATAAGCAAAAGAATTTGACAAAATATCACAATCACCAAATAACAATTATTGACATTAATTTGTAATTTCGTTCTTCCAAATAAACAATAAGTATGAGAACGTACCTTGATTTTGAAAAACCTATTGAAGAAATCAATATAGACATTGATAAAACCAATGAAATTGGAGCTAAAGGAAAAGTGGACATCTCTCCCACTTTAAAAGACTTAAATGAAAAATTAGAATCTACAACCAAGGATATTTTTACCAANCTAACTCCTTGGCAAAGAGTACAACTCAGTAGACACCCAGAAAGGCCTTACACTTTAGATTATATTAAAGCCATAACCAATGGTGATTTTTTAGAACTTCATGGGGATAGAAATGTAAAAGATGACAAGGCAATGATTGGTGGNTTTGGATCTGTTGATGGAAATACTGTAATGTTTATTGGCCAACAAAAAGGTAGAAATACCAAACAAAGAAATTTTAGGAATTTTGGAATGGCCAATCCTGAAGGCTATAGAAAAGCCTTACGTTTAATGAAGCTAGCTGAAAAATTTAATAAGCCTATAGTGTGTTTAATTGATACTCCTGGCGCTTATCCAGGTTTGGAAGCTGAAGAAAGAGGACAAGGAGAGGCTATTGCAAGAAATCTCTATGAAATGATGATNTTAAAAGTTCCTGTAATCTGTATTATCATTGGTGAAGGTGCNTCTGGTGGCGCCTTAGGAATTGGGATAGGCGACAAAGTATTAATGCTTGAAAACACCTGGTATTCAGTAATATCTCCAGAATCATGCTCTTCAATTTTATGGAGAAGCTGGGACTATAAAGAAGTTGCAGCTGAAGCACTTAAGCTTACTGGAAAAGACATGCTGAAAAATAAGCTTATTGATGGCATCATTAAAGAACCCCTTGGAGGAGCTCATGCAGAACCTGAAAAAATGTACAAAAAGCTAAAAACAGAAATTAAGCGACATATTTCCAAATTAAATGAATTAAATCCTCAGGAAAGAATTGACAAAAGAATTGAAAAATTCTGTAAAATGGGTGTATATAAATAAACTACTTATTGTAGTACAAGTAAAAATCTGTAATATTTTCNGGATTAATAATTATTCCAATTGGNGCTCCCAGNTTACTGTAATACCTTAATTCNTTTAAAGTACTCACAAGTAACACATCATTAAGATCATCGTACTTAACCTTATTAAATTCTTCTGATACAATAGGAACAAGACTATTATTACTATAAGTATATCTCAACAATCCAGTTTGATGAGCAATAATAATCTCATTATCACTTACCGCAGCAACATCATTAATTGTTCCTGAAGGTAAAGTTCTAGGCAGTCCAAAGCTATTAGAATTAATACTGTAAACATATAATTCACAAACACCATTAGTAGATGTGAACACATACAGCTCATGATCAGATTTTGGAAGTATTCCAACGACATCTTTATCAATTGATATTCTACAACTTTCTAATCCAGAATTTTTAAAAAAAACTACGAAATCTCTATTAAAGGCATTGGTAAAAACTTCAAGAAATACTTTCTGATTATAAACCAATAAATCTTCAGGATACTCTCCTTGATTTAATAACAAGGAATATATGACATTACCATTTTTATCATAAGCTTTTACTTTGCCGCTTCCATGTGAGATATAATGAAGTTGATCTTCATTAGAATATACAGACTTATTGAAATAATCATAAAATGAAAAGTCTACTGGAATTTCCCAAGGGATGTAATTAAAATCTGGATTATATCCATATCCAGATAAATTAGAACCGAAAAACAAATATTGATGATAAGAATTAGAGATTCCAGATTGAAAAACACCACTAAAACTTTCTTTTAAAATTGAAGAAGTACCTGAAAGTTCATATAGGTTAAAACTATTGGAAGAAGAACTTAAAACAAATGTACTTTTTAGCTCTAACGGGACTGCAGAGAGAAGAATTTCAACAAATATAGAGGTGGTATTTTCCCCATCATAAGCAGATACTTTCACAAAGTAATTTCCTGAACCAAGATGAATATCATCAATGTAAAGTGATGAAGTAAAATCGTACTCAAGATCGGTTGTTGTTAAAAGAACAGGGCTTACAACTGGAACTAAATTACTATTCAATAACTTAATTTCCACCCATTCAATATTACTTTCATCACTAACTAGACCAGAAACAGTAATGTAATCTAGCACATCATATGAAGACATTGCTAAAGGAGAAGAAATAGCAACTTCAGGGGGGATTGCATCTTTCTTTTTACAAGAAAAAGAAATTAACAGAACCATAATACAAAGAATCAATTTTATCTTCATGGACTAAAATTACTAACATTTGTTAATAAATAGGCTTGATAACTTTTTCGCTAAAATATTCTCATCTTTCATTTCATTAAACGTATTTTTGAGGCATGTCAAAACTTTCAGATAATTTAAACCCAACTCAAAAAGCTATTCGCAGAATAAGTAAACCTATTGATTCTGGCATAGTAGGAGCTGGAAAACTCCCACCTCAATCAGTTGATCTTGAAGAGGCTGTACTTGGTGCATTAATGCTTGAAAAAGGTCCTTTAAATGATGTTATAGACATAATTAACAGACCCGATATCTTTTACAAAGATGCTCATAAAAAGATCTATGAAGCCATTCAACAGCTTTTCTCTGAATCTGAAAGCATTGACATCCTTACTGTTACCCAAAGACTAAGACAAAATGGTGATTTAGATGCTTGCGGAGGCCCATATTATATTTCCCAGCTTACCAACAGAGTTGCTTCTGCTGCTCATGCTGAAACACACGCAAGAATAATTGTTCAGAAATTCATATTAAGAGAGCTTATTCGAATTTCGGGGAAAGTCATTCAGCACGCATATGATGAAACAACCGATGTCTTTAATCTTCTTGATGAAGCTGAGAGTGAATTATTTGCTGTTGCTGAAGGAAATATCAGAAAAGACTACCAAAACATGACCGATCTGATCTTAAAGGCAAAAGATGAAATTGAGGTAGCAATGAGTAAAGAAGATGGAATTAATGGAGTTGCCACTGGATTTACAGATTTAGATCGAGTAACGTCAGGATGGCAAAAATCTGACATGATTGTAATTGCGGCTCGTCCGGGTATGGGTAAAACTGCCTTTGTAATTTCAATGGCTAGAAATGTTGCTGTAGACTACAAGCATCCAGTTGCTATTTTCTCTTTAGAGATGAGTTCTGTTCAATTGGTAAATCGTTTAATTTCAGGTGAAGCAGAGATTCCAGCAGAAGACATAAGAAGAGGAAAGTTCACTAAAAAAGAATTTGATCAGTTTTTCCACAGAACTAAACAACTTTCAGACGCACCACTTTTTATTGACGACACTCCTGCCCTTTCCATCTTTGAACTAAGAGCAAAATGTAGAAGGCTAAAACAACAACACGATATTCAGCTTGTTGTTATTGATTACCTTCAACTGATGTCTTCTGGAGGTAAAGGTGGAAATAGAGAACAAGAAATAAGTACTATTTCAAGATCAATTAAAGAAATTGCTAAAGAATTGGACATTCCAATTATTGCACTTTCTCAGCTTAGTAGAAATGTTGAAACTAGAGGAGGAGACAAAAGACCTATGCTTTCTGATTTGCGTGATTCTGGAGCCATTGAGCAAGATGCAGATATTGTTTGCTTTATCTACAGACCGGAATATTACGGTCTAACTGAATGGTCTGACGGAACACCATGTAATAGTCAAGGTGAAATTATTGTTTCTAAACACAGAAACGGTTCATTAAAAGATGTTCGACTTCGTTTTATTGGAAAATATGCCAAGTTTGCTAACATGGATAGTTTTGCTGATGAATATATGCCAGATAGTCTACAGCCTAATAAAGATTTTACACAATCTATGGGTGGATCTTATACTGTGCAGTCTAAGATGAATGATGATGATATTGACGTTGATGATGATGGGCCATTTTAAGATTTGTACTTAATTGTATCTTTAGCATAATTATTGATACATCTTTTTCATGTTTAGAATTTTATCCCTTATTACTTTTATGTTGTTGTTTCATTATTCATGGGCATCTAAATTGCTCATTCCAATGGATAATGGAGAACAAAACAATCACCTAAAGGCTTATGGAATTGCTTATTGGGTACTACAAAATGATATTGAAATAGAATGGCTGCTAAACTATAGAGGAGGTAGCTTCTTAATGGACAACTACAAAACTATTGAAGAAGAATGTATAATAAGAGGAGTTTCTTATGAAATAATTGCTGATGTTCAATCAAATCAAATTAAATCAATAATTGCTGACCCAGAAGTTAATCAGCAAGTCGTTAAACTTCAAAAGGCACCTAAAATAGCCGTTTACACACCTGATGGCAAACAACCCTGGGATGATGCAGTTACACTAGTTTTAACCTATGCTGAAATTCCCTATGATAAAGTATACGACACTGAAGTAATTGGTCAAGAGCTAATGAAATACGACTGGCTCCATTTGCATCATGAAGATTTTACTGGTCAATATGGAAAATTCTACAGAAATTATAGAAATGCTCAATGGTATATCAATCAGCAAAGAGAAACTGAGCAGCGAGCAAAACAGCTAGGGTTTGAAAAAGTTTCTCAATTAAAATTAGCAGTTGCTACAAAAATTAAAAACTTTACACTTGGCGGTGGTTTCTTGTTCACCATGTGCTCAGGAACTGACTCATTTGATATTTCTTTAGCCGCAGAAGGAGTTGACATTTGTGACTATATGTTTGATGGAGATCCTCCAGATCCTTCAGCGCAAGCAAGATTGGATTTTAACAAAACATTTGCTTTTAAAAACTTTAAATTGGTTCGAAATCCATTAGAATATGAATTTTCTTCAATTGATGGTACACCATTACACAATAAAATTTCTGAAAATCAGGATAAATTTTCTCTATTTGAATTCTCTGCTAAATGGGATATTGTTCCCACAATGTTGTGTCAAAACCATACAAGAATTGTAAAAGGATTTATGGGACAGACAACAGATTTTTTAAGAGATCAAATTAAATCAGATGTCATTATTATGGGGGAAAATAAGGCTCTTGGGACTGCAAGATACATCCATGGCAACCTTGGCAAAGGGCAATGGACCTATTATGGAGGTCATGACCCAGAAGATTATAAGCACTATGTTAACGATCCCCCAACAGACCTTAACCTTTATCCTAACTCTCCTGGATATAGATTAATATTAAATAACATTTTGTTTCCTGCTGCAAAAAAGAAAAAACAAAAAACCTAACTCATCTTATTAGAGTAATATGGCCTTGTTTTCGTAAATAATCCCCTCTTCCATTTCTAAATTCAATAAAATACAAGTAAACACCCAAAGGAACTTGTTTTGAACTATTTAAAAAACTCCCATCCCAACCCTCAGCAACATCAGAAGTCTCAAAAACAAGATGATTAAGGCGATTGTAAACACTAACAGAATAGTTATTAAAATCTAATAAATTAACAACAGGAATCCAATTATCGTTAATCAAATCACCATTAGGTGTAAATGAATTAGGAGCATAAACTACTGGCTCCTGATTAATACAAAATTCATTGGAAAAACTTTCAGCAGAGAAACCAAATGAATTTACCTGTTCAATAGCTTTTATTTTATAACAAAATTGCCCATCAGCATTAGTTCCTAAAAAAGAAGATATATCATCTTCAAAAGACAAATTAATGGGAGCCAATACAGCGACAGGATTAGGCTCATAAACATCATTAATCTTCCTATAGATTTCATATCTATCAACTGATCCGTCCCAATTATCATAGCTACTCCAATAAATAGAATTGGTTAGACCATATTTAGGCTCTCCTGAAAGAAAAATAGATTTGGCAACATTAGAACTTGCAGCTATTCGATTACAACTATCAATAACATTGACATAATAACTATAGCTCTGAAGCTGGGTAGAANCATCCGTATCTTGAAATAAAACTGGATTAGAATTAGTCCAATCAGTATACTGAAAATTAACACCATCTTCTGATCGAAACAACTCAAATCCATTAACATTCACCGAATTATCAGCATAGAACTCCACTTCAATAAGGTTTTCATCTAAAACACTAACAGAACTTAGGTAAGAAAAAGCAGGTTCATTAGGCTGATAAACATATCTTTCTGAAATATTTGAAAGTGACTTTTCAGCTCCATTTTCTACTGCTTCAATTAAATAGTTATATGTTGATAGACCATCAATTGAAAAGTGCGTGTAGGAAGTTGATCCTGGTGAAAGTTGAGCCAACTGAATCCATGGAGCATTATCTTTAGAACTATACAAATTATAATACGCCACTCCATTGGACCAACCATCATAACTATTCCAATTAAGATCAATGGAAAGTTCACAAATATTTAACTCATTAGTTAATAATATCGTGTTATGAGAAGCACTAACCGGACTTGTATTGGGGTTTCCATTTAAACAACTATCGTAAGCAGCAACTCCATAATTATCTATTTGAAAAGAACTGTTTGAGGAATTGCTGTTTAAATAATATGTAATATTATATCCATCAACGGTATCTATTACTTCCCATACCCCATTAATGTTTTGAAAAATTATGTAGGCATAAGTATCTTCAAAATAGGTTGAATCCCAGTCTATTTCAACAAATCCATTAGAAGTATCAACAGAGACATAATTAATTACTGGAATATCAGGAGGGAGCATATCTTGAAATTGATCACCTTCAATATTTGAATAGCTAATACAGCCCAATTGATCTTGAATTCCAATTCGGAAATTCAAAAAATCATCACATATTGTTATGGTATCAATATATGAATTAATTGCTGTAGGAACAGAATCAATTAAAGTCCATGTGCCTGATGGAAACTCCATGTATATATAGTAATAATTTGACATAGTTGAAAGAGATGGGTTAGTAACATCATTCCATTGTAAAATAGCTGTACCATTTGATGGGTTGGTAAGATCAAGAAAAATTGAAGCTAACGTATCCAACGAATTCTCTTCTAAAATAGCCCCCCCTGAGTTGGAAACACATGAAATATAATATTCCACACTAGCTAAATTTGCATTAGCACCAATATCAATAAAAGTTGTTGTTAAACGATTTGTTTCACTGCCTATTAATGTAAAAGGACCACCCGAAATAGAGGAATATACTCTGTATTCAATAAAAATTCCAAGAGGATCATCAATTTCCAACCATGAAATAGTAACATCTCCAAAATTATCAACTGAAACACATCTAATCTCAGGATTCCCTAAAGAAACAGCACTGTAACAATTAGATTCCCTTGAAAAACATTGATTTGAAAAAAATGCAAAAAAGAAAATAAGTGTAAAGCAAACTGATATAGAATTAATTTTCCTCATGAAAAAGAATACAAATCTATCCTAATGTTAACGAATAAATAATTTAATTGTTGCTTTTATTTCCAACCACCACTTCAGAGAAAGTGGCAGGACTTAAAAATTTAGATGAAATAGAGAGAATTTCATCAGAATTAACTTGTTTAATAGTTTTATAAAAATCAACAAGATGTGTCATTGTTTTCCCTTTATGATTTAGTAATTTATATTGTTCTGCAATTAAAAATGTACCGTCAATGGCTCTCATTAGGCTTCCTGACATGTAATTCTTTACTGTTTTTAATTCTTGTTTACTTATAGGCTCAGAACATAATTTTTCAAGTTCATAATAAATTTCTTTCAAGGCTAAGTCAGTGGATTCAGCCTTTACGGTTGAGGCAATAACCAAAAAAGAAGCACAATCGTAGTTAATTAAAGAGGAATTAACGCCATAGGTAATTCCTTTGTCCTCTCTGAGGTTATTCATTAATCTAGACCCAAAGTATCCACCTAATACAGTATTTACCATTTTTAAAATAAAATAATCTCTACTACCATACTCAACAGGAATAATTTTTCCAATTCTAATGGCAGATTGAACAGCCCCTTTTTTTGAAAAGTATTTTTTTTCTGGATTACTAGAACTAAGCTTTAATACTTTTTTTTGAGAAGGAATTTTTCCCCATTTTCCAAATAACGAATTCAGTGACTGAAAAATCTTTTCTCCATTAAAACAACCTGATACAATTATGAAAAGATTACCTCCATTAAAAAAGCTATCATAGTGCTTTTTCAATTTAGCTGAATTTACATTTTCAAAATCTGTAAAATCAACAATATTACCATAGGGATGATCGGCAAAAATCAATCGATTAAATTCTCTTAAACAATGAAACTCTACTCTTTCTAAATCATTTTTTAATTTCTGGGCAGCATTGGACAAAAATATGTTTACGTCTTTTTCATCAAAAAGCGTTTCAACTAAAGCATTTTTGACAATTTCTAAAACTTGATTAACATGCTCACTTAGTGAGTATACTGAAACNGTAGCAATATCCATATTAATACTAGTTTCTAAATAGGCACCGTAGTAATCTATTTTTTCTATGATTTTTCCTGAGGGTTGTGTTTTAGATGCANCCCCAATAAGATCAGAAATTGCTGTAGGAATAATTATATTGTCGTGATTAGACAACCCTGTTCTAAAAACAAACTCAACATGAACAACGTCCTGAGTACCTAAATTAAAAAAACTGACCTCAACATTATTATCTAAAAAACTAACTTTTGGATCAACTACAGAAATAGTATCCAGTTCGCTTATTGAAGGAGCACTTTTTCGGTTAACCATTATTTTTCGCTTTGTAGAATAACACACTAGAATTTTTTTCCTGAAAAAGAGTATTGGCTAAACTAGACAAATGGTTTGCATCAATCGATTTATATTTATTAAATTCAGAATTTATACTCTCAGCTTTATCAAACAGCTCATAATAGCCTAAACTCATTGCCTTATTAAGGTTAGAAATTTCTTGAAATGTTAATGAAGAATGAATCTTGTTTTTAACCTTATCCAATTCTCTTTTAGAAATAGAATCTTCACATAAACAATTCAACTCTTGTCTTATCAGCTGGTAAGCTTCTTGTAAAGAAACACCTTTAACTGGCTTTCCTGCTATTACAAAAAGACCCTCATCTAAACTCCCCATAACAAAGGCCGATAAATCAATGAATTTTGGATTTTCTTTTATCAATTTTGAATAAAATCTTGCTGACTTTCCTCTTGATAGAAGATCAGAAATTAAATCTGCACAATGGTAATTACGACCCATTCTAGCATCCATATGAAAGGCGATGTATATGGCATCATTTGGAACATCTCTTTCTACCCATAGCTCCCTTTTCTTTTTTTGAATAGGCTCCTTTGGAAGTGACCTCAAAATAGTATTTCTACTTTCAATTGGTGAGAACCATTTCTCAGACATTTTTTCAATAGTGGAAAAAGATAAATTTGCAGTTATAGATAAAATTGCATTTTTTGGAGAATAGTGCTGAAAGAAAAATGATTTTACATCATCCATAGAAGCATCTTCAATATGCTCAATTTTTTCACCTATAGTAGCCCACTTGTAAGGATGAACCTTGTAGCATAATGGTCGTAACAACAACCATATATCACCATACGGTTGATTTAGATAGCGTTGCTTAAACTCTTCAATTACAACTTTACGCTGGATTTCTAAACTCCTTTCACTAAAAGAAAGCATATTTAATCGATCAGATTCTAACCAAAAAGCAGTTTCTAAATTCACAGAAGGTAGAGTCATGTAATAATTGGTAATATCATTAGATGTAAATGCATTACTCTGTCCACCTGCAAACTGCAATGGCTTATCAAAATCTTTCACATTTAATGACCCACCAAACATAAGGTGCTCAAATAAATGAGCAAAACCTGTTTTATGAGCATTTTCATCCCTAGCTCCAACATCATAAAGCATATTAAAAGCAGCAATTGGACTGAACTTATCTTTGTGGTAAATAACCTTTAGACCATTGGACAACTCAAATCGATGAAAATCAATCATTAGAAATTGAATTTAACCGAATTCATATTCTGCTTAGCAGCATTAAACTCTTCAATTATTTGAGATACTATTTTACCTGCGGGAAGAATTTCACTCATCTGTGAAGACACTTGACCAATTTCCAATTCGCCTTCAATTAAATCGCCTTCAAACATTCCTTTTTTTGCTCTACCCCTGCCTAACAAATCTCTTAAATAGGATATGCTTTCCCCTTTACGATAAGCATCCTCTATTTTAGAAAAAAACTGATTTTTTATTAACCTCACTGGTGTGAGCTCCTTTAAAGTTAGAAGAGTATCACCTTCACTTACTTCAACAACTTTATTTTTAAAGTGTTTATGTGCAGATGATTCTTTAGAGACAACAAATCGAGTTCCCAATTGAACTCCTTCAGCACCCAATATCATAGCAGCAAGCATTGCTTTTCCATCACCAATTCCACCTGCCGCAATTACTGGAATATCTAATACATTAGCGACTTCTGGCAGTAAACACATCGTTGTAGTTTCATCTTTACCATTATGTCCCCCAGCCTCAAAACCTTCAGCCACAACAGCATCAACACCTGCATCTTGAGATTTTAAAGCAAATTTCAAACTTGATACTACATGAACTACAACAATGCCTTGGTCCTTTAATAATTTTGTCCATTTTTTTGGACTTCCTGCAGAAGTGAAAACAATGGGGACATTATACTTAATGATGGACTCAACATGTTTATCTATATCTGGATACAACAAAGGCAAATTAACTGCAAATGGATGATTAGTAGCTTGCTTACACTTTTTAATATGCTCCACCAAAACATCAGGATACATACTACCAGAACCTATAATACCTAACCCCCCAGCATTACTAACTGCACTAGCCAATCTCCATCCAGAACACCAAATCATTCCAGCCTGAATTACTGGGTATTTTATCTTAAATAATTCTACTATTCTATTCATAATTGTTATTAAACAATCTAAAGAAATAATCAACTATATTTGTAAAAGTAATTATATAATAAAAGCAACACCTTATGAAAAAAGAAATTACACTTATAATTAGCACTTTTTTATTTCTGAATGTTTTTTGTCAAGATAATAATTCAAATACGGATTTCTTTAATTCTAATGAAAACATTAACACAAATGCTGTTCAAAAAGGAAATTTAATTATTGAACCTTGGTATGGATTTCCATTATGGGGTAAACAAATATACACTTCAGTTGCAGACACTCTTGACAACTTTATTTACAATGGGTTAGGTCCATTTGGAGGAGCGGTTGAATTCATGCTTTCAGACGATGTTGGACTAGGTGTTGATTTCATATATCTTTCTCATGCTTATTCAGGATTTGACCAAGGAATTGATGCACAAGGCAACCCAATTACTTACTCATATGAATTTAAAATGGAAAGAATTAGAGTTCATTTAAGAATGAACTATCATTTTTCTCAATCTGAAAATTTAGATGCTTATTTTGGTGTTGGTATTGGTAGCAATAATAGAATTTTTACATCTGAGAGTAATGACCCATTCTGGAGTAACTCATCAACTACTGGTGCTTTAATCCCCGTATCGGGAAGAATTTGTGTAGGAACTAGATATTACTTTGACTCCAATTTTGGGTTTGTTATTGAAGCCGGATTAGGTGGTCCCTTACTTCGTGCTGGATTAAGCATAAACATATAAAATTCATCACACTTAACTACTATTATTTTATAATTAACTAAACTAGCAATTCATTTTACTATCTTTGTGTTTGTGAAAAGTATTTTTACTCATATAACAGCAGGTTTTTTAATTGTTTTTTTAACTACTAACACCAGTGCTCAATACAATTGGGATATTGGAATTAAAGCAGGTGCAGCAAACTATCTCGGAGAAATTGGGGGAAAAGAAAAAACTAGAAGAAATTTCATATTAGATTTAAAACTTAAATCTACCAGTTTAGTTGCTGGTGGTTTTGTTCGTTATAAATTCAATGATCAATGGTCAATAAATAATAGTTTATCAATTGCTCAAATAAAAGGAGATGATGCTCTATCTACAAATCCTGCTCGTGTTTGGCGAAACTTACGTTTTAAGAATACTATTATTGAGCTTTCCTCAAGAGCTGAATTCAACTTTTTTATTGAACCAGACCTTGGAGGGAGAGGCAGATACAATAAAGAATTTAAGTCTTTTATACATGGTGGATTAACTTGTTTCTATCATAATCCTAAGGGTAGTACAGATGGAACTACATGGCACGCATTAAGGCCCCTTCAAACAGAAGGTTTTAGCTACAAAAAACTTGGAATTGGAATCCCTGTTGGGTTAGGTTTTGTTTTCACCTATGATAGAAATCATAGAATTGGCTTTGACTTTAGCTGGACCCCCACATTTACCGATTATCTGGATGATATTTCAACAGTATACAACGATCCTAATAACATGACTGACCTTGGGGCATCCTTAGCAAATCAATCTGAAGGAGTTGTTCCTGAAAGCGAACGATTAAATTTTGTTGCTGGTGAAAAACGAGGTGATCCAACACATGATGACACCTATATGTTTATGACCGTAAGCTATAGTTATTTTATTCAGTCCAGAAATAAATACTACAAAAATTCTCGATCTAGAATTAAGAACAATAGAGGAAGAAAATCAAGAATCAGAAGAGTTAGAGCTAAATTCTAAATTGACTTAGTTTTCTAAGTGGCTTAAGAAAAAATGTAAAAGCTTTGGGCCTAATATTGTTTATTTTCCAAGCTTTCTTGTCTTCCCTATTGGCTAGAATCCTGTTCTTTAAAGAAATATTACTCACCCCTCCAACTCTCATCTTTACAATTATCTCTGGAAGATAAGAAACCTTAATGTTGTTTTTATGAATAAAACGAAGCATTAATTCATAATCAGCTGCTGATCTTAAATTCAAAGCATATAAGCCGAAGTTCAGGTAACATTCTTTTTTAACAAAAAAGGTGGGATGTGGCGGCATCCATCCGAAATAAAAAGCCCCTTTTTTAAATCTACCCGATTTCCAAACTCTCTTAACTTTATCGAGATTATTAAAATCAACATAAACCAAGTCAGCATAAACAGCATCACTACTACCCAAAGCATTAACCATATCTGAGACAACAGAAGAATTTGAATAGACATCATCTGAATTTAAAATCCCTATTAAATCTCCATTTGAAGCGTTAATACCTTTGTTCATCGCATCATAAATACCAGCATCTGGCTCAGAAATAAAGCAAGAGATATCAGTTTTATAATTATCAATAATACTTTTTGTGGCATCACTAGAAGCACCATCAATAATGATGTACTCAATATCTTGATAATCCTGAGAAATTACTGATTGAATAGTATCTTCAATGGTTTTCTCACTGTTATATGAAACAGTAATTAAACTAACCTTCATTATCGTAAATTCGTTTTCTTAGCAATTTAGCTGGAGAGCCTTGATATATCGTGAAAGCTTCTAAATTTTTAGTTGCCGTTGAACCAACAGAAAGAACAGCATTTTCATTACAAATAACACCAGGGCATACAATAGATTTAGCACCTATCCAAACCCCATCCTTAATTAAAACATCATTAACCATTAAATCAAATGAACTTTTTTTGTAATTATGATTCCCGGTTAACAAATAAGCTCCTTGAGAAATACAAACATTATTTCCTATAGAAACTTTACCAAGAGAATCAATCCAAACCCCTTCACCAATCCAAACATTATTTCCTATAGAAATATTCCAAGGATATTTAATGTTAACTTTAGGTTTAATCACCACTTTCTCCCCTATTGTTGCACCAAAAAATCTTAATAAAAAACACTTAAATCCACTAAATGGAATTATATAGGAATTAAAAAAAATTGCATTAATAAAATACCACATAGTCCTTTTAATTACACCACCAGGATGATACCAACTATTATTAAATGTGTCCAACTTCATAGCATTATTTTTAGCAAAATAACTTAATGTAAGAGTCCTTAAAAATATCTAAATCTATCTTTTTATTAAAATAATCCAATGCTCCATTTCTATATCTAACGAACTCATCCTGGCCCATCTCAGCAAAGAAATTAATTTTCTCAGCATAAAGATTCGTCTTCAAATCTAGATTTACACCTGCTAAATGATTTTCTAAATCTCTCCATGGGCTATGATTACTAACAACAACAGGACAGCTTAGCGATAAAGCCTCAACAATACTATGACCGTAATTTTCGTTTAAAGAGGTGCTTACTAAACAGTGATGTTCAAGCAATAAATTGGAAATCGAAGTAGGAGATTTTTCACCTATATACTTTATCCTAATATTGGGAGGCAACTTATTTAACCTAACTAAACATTTATTCCAATATCCTTTATCTTCAATAGGCCCTACAATTGAAAGAGAAACTTTTGAAGGTACATTCTCTAATACATCAAATAAAAAGTTTATGTTTTTTATAGGAGATATTCTACAGATACAAATTAATAGAATTTCCCCTTCTTCCTTTAAAGCAGATGGTTTGTTGTTTTTATTTTGTTTAATGGGTAAGTTTGGAATAACATTTATTTCAACACTATTACCCATATTTAGAAAGATTTCTTTTTGTTCAATTTCAGAAGAAGCTATCCATCTCACATTTTTATAAAGCCCAATAACTTTAGAAAAATAAAGAAACACCTTTTTTTTAAAAAACTTCACCTTTAGGGACCTAGGTCCAAACATCCCCCTAGGAGAAAGAAAAATTGAACCATTTTTACTTTTTAAACTCAATAGAGGAAGTATTGAAAAACGATAAGAAAACAGACTATTCAAATAAACATAATCAGGATTTATGTTGTTGCAAATTGAACTGTATTTCTTTTTGTTTTGATTGGGTTTTGTAAGATAGATTACCTTGTAGTTATTAACTTGAACCCAAACATTAAATTCAACATTTTCATAGGATTTAGAATCCCCTAAATCTCTATCACCAGTAACAATAAAAAAATTAAATTTCCCAGATAGATGATTAACAAGATTTAAAACAGATGAAATGGGCCCACCAGCTTTATAAGCAGGCATAAACCAATCAATAAAAATTAATATGTTTTTATTTTTAGATTTCAATTTTATTTTCTTGCAACCAATTTCCTAAAACAACCAACGACCATACTTTTGACCAAGATACCCTAGAGTCATTACGCATAAATTTATTCCAAATTTCATCTATTTCAGTATTGTTAAATATCGAAGTTTCCTTCAATACACTTAAAGCACCTATATTAAAATCTCTCAACTCTTTTCGCATCCACCCCTCCCAAGGCAATAAAAATCCCATTTTGGGACGATTAACAATAGTTTTTGGCAACATGTCACCAAGTGAATTAACAAGAAGTTCTTTTGGTAAAGCACCAAGCTTATAAGAATCTGAAACTCCATAAACAAACTCCACCAACTTTTGATCTAGCATAGGCACTCTTAATTCTAATGAGTGCGCCATACTCATCTGATCGGCATCTCTTAATAAAGTATTTTGCATATAAGTTTTCATCTCTAAATAACTAACCTTACTTAAAAACGGTAAGTCATAGCCTGTCTCCCCATAGGATAAATCGTTTACTCCTATTTTAAAAGGACCACTTAAAGAATTGACCTTTATAGATATTAGCCTATTAAGATCTTTGTCTGTAAATAATTTTCTGTAAATAGGGTAAAAATAAGTGAGCTCTAAATACTTTTGAGTTATAACCTCTGCAATTTTATTTGAAGAAATAGATGGTTTTACCAACATCAACAACAAACCAATAAATTTCCTAACTCCAGGCGGAAAAGAAAACAACCATTTCTTATCAATTAAACTTAAAGCATTAGTAAAAATATCATATCCAGCAAACAACTCATCTCCCCCTAGACCAGAAAGCACCATTGAAACACCAGTAGACTTAGCTGCTTTTGAAACAATATAAGAATTAGGGCCATCGCCACTTGGATGATCCATTGCCTGAAGAGCTGAAGGCAAGTCTTTGAGAAATTCATTTGGGGTTAACTTAATTTCATAATGGTCTGTTTGGTATAAATCAGCAACTATTTTTGCATAGTTGGATTCATCGTAAGCCTTGTCATCAAAAGAAACACAAAATGTTTTAACCGGTTTACTGCTCGACCGTGCCGCTGCTGCGACAACAGCACTTGAATCAACACCTCCACTTAAAAAAGCACCAAATGGAACATCTGAAATCAGTCTCTTCCTTACAGAATCTAGAAATAAAGTTTTTATACTTTCATGTATATTTTCAGAAGATAGTTTTTTTTTGAAGCTATCTCTTATATCCCAGTATGACGAAATACTAAAATTATTTTCGTCAATTTGAAGAAAACATCCCGCTTTAAGCATAAAAACTCCATCTATAATAGTGTGAGGAGAATGTACGGTAGAATAATTTAAGTAATCATGCAAAGCACCATGATTTAATTTCCTAGGAACCAAATCACATTCAAATAAGCTGCGAATCTCAGAAGAAAAAGCTACTGAGTTATTATTTTGATAGTAATAAAGTGGCTTAATACCCATTGTATCTCTGGCAAGAAACAGTTTTTTATGTTCTATATCCCATAAAGCCATAGCAAACATACCATCAAGCTTAGTTAAAAAATGAATACCCCATTTTTTATAGGCGGCAACCACTACCTCTGTATCAGAATTGGTTATAAAATGATAATGTTTTAATTGACTTTTAAGCTCTTGAAAATTATAAATCTCACCATTAAAAGAAAGAATAACTTTTTTATCAGAACAAATAAATGGTTGATGTGACCGTTTGTCTAAATCAATTATAGATAATCTATTGTGTCCCAAAACAACATCTTGATCAATATAAATATCAGTATGGTCTGGACCACGATGAGAAGACAAGCTATTCATATTTAGCACCTGTCTGCTAGGATCATTAAGATTTAAATGATTATAAATACCATTTATTCCGCACATTGGTTAATAAAATCTTTATCCCCAATCATTAAATCGATACCTTCTTCAATAGTGATTAATTCTTTACCTAAAATAGTCTTCATTTTAGAATTATCAGGCATTCTTCTTCTCATATCACCCTCTTTGAGCGCTGGTAGGTGAATAATTTTAGAAGAAGAATTTGTTTTCTTTATAATCAAATTAGCTAATTCTAAAATGGTCATTTCTTGAGCACCACCAATATTAATAACATCATTTATAGCTAAATTTTCTTCGAAAATTTTAACACAAGTTCCAACATTATCCGAGACATAACAAAAGGTTCGAGTTTGAAGACCGTCTCCATATATGGTAATATCTTGATTTTTTAAGGCTAAACTCAGGAACCTGGAAACCACAAAATCTTTACTTTGATTTGGACCATAGGTATTAAAAAAACGAAAAATGGTAAACGGCAAGCCAAATGACTTAAAAAACGATCTAAAATAGGATTCTCCTACATTCTTAACAACTGCATATGGCACACGAGAATTTAAAGGTGTAGTTTCTTCATGTTGAGGAAGTTCAACTGGTTCTCCATACACTTCAGAGGAAGATGAAAAGAAGACCCTTTTTACAGAAGTATTTTTTGAAAGTTGAAGAATATTCCTTATACCCTCAATATCATTCAAAACCATTATAGGGTTATCTTGAGTACGCTTTACACCAACCACAGCAGCATAATGAAAAACATAATCAAACTTGTGGACCAACATTATCTCCGATATCTCCTTGTATTGATTGACATCACAATACACAAAATCCCAATTAGATTGCTCTTTTGATGGTAGTTTTTCTTTTGAACCAGTTGAAAGATCATCAGCAATTACAACATAATAATTTTTATTCTCCACTAATGTGCGAGCCAGAGCTCCACCAACATTCCCAGCTCCTCCAGTAATAAGTATCTTAATCATAATTTCATTTATTAAGAAAATTTAATAGCGTATTATTCCAAGTAGTTAAATTATACAAATTTGACAATTCATGACTAAGATTTCCAAATTTAACAAGTTTATCTGCAGGCAGTTCAGCAACTCTAATCATTTTTTCTAAAAGATCATTAACATTTTTAGACTTAAAGTTAAAACCATTTTCACCATTAATTAGAAAAGCACACCCCGCACCAACAGCATCACTCAAAATTAAAGGAAACCCTGCAGATGAAAATTCTTGAACGGCCACCCCCCAATGATCAAAATGTGAGGGCATTATAAAAATCCCTTTTTGCTTAATAAATAAATCAAGCTGATATTGCTGTAAAAAACCGTGATGAAAAATTTTTGGATGCTCTTTTTTTTCTTTAATAAGTGCACCAGTACCAATACAGTGCAGTTCCCAATCAGGAAATTGTCGAGAAAAGAGCTCAAAAGCATCCCACAAATCAAGTATACCTTTAATTTTTAAATACCTTCCTACGTATAAGAACTTTTTAGGAATTATTTTTTTTTTATTCCCTATTTTATAATGTTTGTTAAAAAGAGACAAATTTGTGGTGTAGAATCCAAACCTAATATCTTGATTGTAGAAACCTAATTTTAAAGCAAAATCTTTTTGAATTTCACCAGGAATCCAGCAAAAGTCAAACCTATTTTTTAAAAAAATCTTAAAAAAAAATGCTCCTATTATTTGTTTTAGAGAGCCTTTCCAATAATTATCAAATAAAAGAACTGATTCAAATGAAAATGAACGATTCCTAAGAATATTCATATAATCTTTATCAAACCAACCACTGACCAAAACCAAATCTGGGTGAAGCTCTTCAAAAAAAGAATTTAGCTCTATTTGATTTTTTTGATATAAATG
>PAZE01000009.1 GCA_002716065.1 Crocinitomicaceae bacterium
CTTCTTTGAAATCACCCTCATTTACTTCCATTTCCTGGAGTAATTTTGGAGGTATTGGTTCGTCTAAATCGATCTCTGGCAAGTATCTTCGGAGTGCACTCATTGCAGCTTCTCTCGCAAGCGCAGCTAAATCAGCCCCAACGAATCCATGTGTAATCTCAGCAAAGAAATCTAATTCTTTCCATTGTCCATTTTTATCCCTTTTGATTGGCATTCCTCTGGTGTGAACCTGTAAAACTTCTTTTCTTCCATCTCTATCCGGAATTCCAATTTCTATTTCCCTATCAAATCTTCCAGGTCTTCTAAGTGCTTGATCTATGGCATCAGGTCTGTTCGTTGCTGCAATAACTATTACTTGTCCGCGAGCTTGAAGTCCATCCATAAGTGTTAGCAATTGTGCAACAACCCTTCTCTCCACCTCACCCTGCGTTTCATCCCTCTTAGATGCAATAGAATCAATTTCATCAATAAAAATAATAGATGGGGCTTTTTCTTTAGCTTGTTTAAATAAGTCTCTAACACGAGAGGCACCTACACCAACAAACATTTCTACAAAATCAGAACCAGAGAGGGAGAAAAACGGCACTTTTGCTTCTCCAGCTACAGCTTTTGCAANTAATGTTTTTCCTGTTCCAGGAGGACCTACTAGCAATGCCCCTTTTGGTATTTTAGCACCAAGGTCAGTATATTTTTTTGGTGCTTTTAAAAAGTCTACTATTTCCTTAACTTCTTCTTTTGCACCTTCAAGACCAGCAACATCGCTNAAATTTATGTTAGTGCTTTTTCCTTGTCCAAAGAGTTGAGCTTTAGATTTTCCTATGTTAAAAATTTGTCCACCAGCACCTCCGGCACCACCAGACATTTTTCTCATGATAAAAGCCCATATGGCTATCATGATTCCAAAGAAGATTACCCAGCTAAGAATTTCCCTGCCAAAATTATCTTCCACAATGTAGTCGTAGTCTAAGGTTTTACCAGTTTCTTTATATTCAGTTTGTGCTTTTTTTAAGGTTTCTCTTAGTTTTTCATTATCTGGAATAATAAATTCATAGTGAGGCCCTGATTTACCTAAAAAGTCCTTTTTAGAAATATTTTTAGTGTTGTGTGGTGGTTGATTTAAATCTTCGGGAAAGATATAAACCTTGGCTTCTGCTTTATTGATTACATCAACTCTGCTTACTTGCTTTTTTTCAAGAAATTCTTCAAATTCAGTCTCGGAGCATTTAAGTGCTCCTTGCGGCCANCTAAAAAGCTGAATTACAATTACAAAAACAACAATTATTGCATAAATCCAATAAAAGTTAAACTTCTGTTTATTGCTTCCACCACTTTTGTTTTTTTTATTGAGCATAATCTTTTTTTATCTATACATTTTCAAATTCTTCAACAGGAGCATCTGCCCATAGCTGTTCAAGATTATAAATGCTTCTAGTTTCTCTATGAAAAATATGTACCACTATATTTACATAGTCCATTAATATCCATTCTGCATTTGAAACTCCTTCTTCATGCCACGGTTTCTCACCGTTTTCTTCAAGACATTTTTCATATACGGCTTTCTTTAGTCCTTCTACTTGTGTAGAAGAATCACCATGACAAATAATAAAATAATCAGCAACAGCACTAGAAATACTTCTTAAATCAATACAGGTAATGGATTTGCCTTTTCCATTTTTTAAGCCTTCAATTATTGACGCTTTTAGCATGTTTTTATTTTAGTGATAAAGTTTTCCATATAGGACGTTTATTAAAAAACAAATCAAAAGTAATTAAATAAGTAGAATTTGTTTTTCTTTATTTCTAATTCATCATAAATAAAATAACCTTGTTAATAGGTAACCACTTAATAGAACTAGATGTTGTTGATTCTACGAACAATTATGCTGCCAAGTTATTACTTCAGACAAAATTGGTAAATGGAACTGCAATTATGACACATTTTCAAACTGAAGGTAGGGGGCAAAGAGGTTCATCCTGGAATTCAGCCCCTGGAAAAAATTTATTATTTAGTTTAATCCTAAATGGTCATTTTATAAATACAGAGAATTATTTTTTGCTAAGTAAGGTTATTGCAATTGGTATTAATGAGGCATTGGAAGAAATAAGTGGNGCAGTAGGATATGTTAAATGGCCTAACGATCTTTATATAGATGGTCGGAAAATAGGTGGAATATTAATTGAAAATCAATGGAAAGGCAACTTACTTGAATTGGCAATTGTTGGAGNGGGAATTAATGTTAATCAAGTAGATTTTGATCAGCTTGACAATGCAACTAGTTTAGCTCTTTTGGGTTCCAAAAATTATGATATAAAAGAGGTTATGTATAAAATTTTCTCTAAAATAGAGCTTTATTATAATCTGCTGAAAAAAGGAAATGTTGATGAAATTAATTCTACGTATTTTAATCATTTACTTTTCGGAGGACAGTGGAGGGTTTTTGATTCTTTAAATGGGAAGGTTGAAGGAAAAATCACAGAGGTAAAAGAAAATGGATTAATTGAACTTAAACTCAGAAATAAACAAAGAGTAACTTACGATTTTAAAGAGCTAAGCTTTATCCTTTAACAGCTACAAGTCTATCAGCCATGTAGTTAAATAAATAATAAAGTGGTTTTTCTATTATCAATTTTAAAAATTGATTGATATCTGCATCGCAAATAAGTTGAGCCTTACAAGATTCATTAAGGTCTGTTATTACCATATCAAGAGTGAATTTTAAAGGGCAAGCAGGGCCGCTATTGATATGGATTTTACTATTGGGTTCACTAGAATCAAATAGTAGCTCAAGTGTATACNTTTTTTTTATTTTAAAAAGACACCTTTCTTTGCTGGCTTCCCAATCAGTTATGTCTTTTTTAGGGAGAATTTGATCGTAATTGTTCATGTCAGAAANAAAATTAAAACATTCTTCTGCACTACAGTTTAGTGTAACTTCTTTGCTTTCAATTTTTACCATTGGTTATTTTTTCCAAGTAGAAGGGGAGTTTCTCCATTTTTCTAATGATGAAATCATCTGATCACTAATGTAGTTGGTATTTACAGCTTCGGTTANTAATTTGGTGTAATTAGTAAGAGTAAATAGTTTGCAATCAGCAGCTTTGAAATTGTCATCGGCAATTTGAAAACCATAGCTAAAAATCGCCCCCATTCCTATAACATTAAGACCAGCATCTCTTAAATCTCTTACTGCATTGAGGCTACTTTTCCCAGAAGATATTAGGTCTTCAATAACTACTACATTTTGCCCTTTTTGTATTTCTCCTTCAATGGTGTTGTTTAGCCCATGAGCTTTTGCTTGAGATCTAACATAGCAGAAAGGAAGGTTCATTTGTTCTGCAATTAATGCCCCTAAAGCAATACCGCCAGTTGCTACACCAGCAATTAAGTCTGGAGTTCCGTAGTTGGAACTAATTTCTTTGCAAAAACAGTCTTTAATATAGGTTCTTATTTCTGGATGAGACAATGTCTTTCTGTTGTCGCAGTATATTGGAGAATTCCAACCAGAAGCCCACTTAAATGGATCTTCAGGTTGAAGTTTAATAGCTTTGATTTTAAGTAAAAATTCAGCTACTTTAGAGGAGCTATTTTTTGTTTTTAACATGCTGCAAATGTATAAAGTTTTTATCAATGATAAACCATTGTTTTTTGCTCAAAAAAAGCAACAGCTAGATGCTGTTGAAAAAGTTGAATTTTATAAATATGAATCTTCAGCTGAATTTTATTCTAAGATTAGTAGACTTCAAAAAAATATGTTAATTTGTCTTATTTCTAATCGTCCAAAAGAATCTATCAAAGACTTTTTTAAAGAGTATTGTTTTATAACTGCTGCTGGAGGTGTGGTTCAAAATAATACTAACCAACTATTATTTATTTATAGAAATAACGTTTGGGATTTACCTAAAGGAAAAATAGAAAAAAATGAGGATGAAAAAACTGCAGCAGTAAGGGAGGTAGAAGAAGAATGTGGCTTAAAAGGACCAATAATAACTAATGATTTAATTTCTACATACCATACTTATGAGAGAAATGGGCAGCTATATTTAAAAAAAACTTACTGGTTTGTAATGAGTTATGCTAAAGAACATTCTTTAGTTCCTCAAATAGAAGAGGGAATTACAAAAGTTAAGTGGGTGAATACTAAAAAGCTTAAATCTTATATAGAAAACTCTTATGGAACTATAAAGTCAGTAATAGCCGAATTTTTAATTAAGAATTAAATTCTGTTTAATGTTTTTATGAAACTCATCTATGTATTTCTCGTGAAACTTCGGGTATAGATGATTGTCTCTGAACTTATTATTGCTCTTGAAGTTAGAAATGTGCAAGATGATAGTGTTGTTTTCGTCTTCGAGAAAATAGATTCTTTGTCTGCCATGGGAGGCATTGTCCTGACCATAAGTAAGCTCAATGAATTTGTTGGTTGAGTCAATTTTAGTTACCTGAAAAGTGACACCTATTTTTAGAAATTTAAAAATTTTAAGTTTTAAAAAGTAGATGGATTCAAGTTCTAAATTAGGGTTATTTTCACCCTTTGATCTGTAATGGAAAATATTATTTTCTTTAGAATAGGATTGTTTATATTTTGCTAAAGGGCCTTTCCATGTTTGATTGGGAACCATTGAAGAATATTTCTTCCATACCAATTCTATGGGCGCTTTAAGAAGGTAAATTTTTTGATGAAAGTTGTAGTCTGTTATTTTAGTGTTTTCGTCAACACTTGGTTTAAATTCTTTTAATTTTTTTTCTCTTCTTGGCTTTTCCTTTTTGTCTTTATCTTTTTTGGAAAATCCATAGCTATTCTGACTATAAGAAAGTACAAAAATTAAAATAAAAAATATAGCTCTTTTAGTTGTCAACGTTGGATGTTTTCTTGCCTAAAAATACAAATCTAATTTTTACCACCAATTTTGAATTTCTTCTCTGAGGTGTTGTTCTTTTTAATATAGAAAAATGTTTTCTCAATTGATGTGCTATTGCCATCTGCAATTGGAGAATATGCTGGAGCTTGATCAATAATTCCATTTTTATCAATTAAGACGTAGCTAGGAATGTTTTTTATTTGGTAGTCGTTAATGATGTTGTGATTAAAATTGTAGTGGCAGATGTTCCATTTATAATCAGCATATTCTTTTGTAAAGTTGATGTAGTTTCTTTTCTCTTTATCCAATGATATGCTTATAAAGGAAATGTTGTCTGCATATTTTTCATGTAATGATTTGATGACTTCCATTTCCATTATACTTTTTGGACTGTCTGAAGTGAAAAATGAAAGGTAAATGTGTTTCCCTTTTACTTTCGACAGGTTAATTTGTTCGTTGAATTGGTTGGTTAAATTAAAAATGGGAGCTTTAGTACCCTTATTAAGATGTGTTAGGGTTTGAATTAAATTTTTACTAATTTTTTTGTGTTCAATAAAGGCACTATTGTTTTCTATTTCTTTTAGAATAGATAAGATGTTATTTGGGTCAAAAGAGTTTTTGTAATAAACTTGACTTAAGCCATTGATGATAGCAAGCTCTCTAATTCTACTGTCTTTTAAGAAATAATCATTTGATAATGCCTCGTTGAGCTTTTCTAGGCTATTTAAATTATTAATCGCAAATTTTATTTTTTCTTGATTTCCACTTTCGGGTAATGAAAGTGTATTGTCATAAAACTGATTAAAAAAGGTCATGTATGCATTGTTTTCATAGAGAACAGGCATTTTATGCAAATAGAAATTATAGGTTAATAATCTATTTTTTTCAATATCTTTTGTGCTGGTTAGTTGTTCAATAGATCCAATACTGTACCTAATATAGTTGTGTAAGTATTGTTTTTTTACTCCCCCATAATAGCTTATTNGTTNGTTTTTAAATTGCTCAAGGCTGTCTACAAATTCTTGAGTTCTGTGTGCCATACGTACAATTTTAGCAGTGTCTCCATAAAGGAAGTAGTCTAATCTTAAATTGAAGTCTAGAATTAGAGTGTTTAGGTCATCTTTATCAAGGTTGTTAAAGATTAATTGTATGTTTTTTTTACGTAAAGGATTAATGGTTTGCTCATTATTTAAAAAAAGCAAGTCATATTGTGGTGTTGTTGGATCAATATATAGATATCCGTATTCATTGTCAATTTCAATAACCGCTAAAAAAGCTTTATTGTTAGCACTTTTGAATTGAAAGTTTCCTAAAGAGTCAATAGGAGATTTTTCAATTAATTCAAGTTTGAAATTGGAGAAATTTACAATCTTATTTATGGTGGCAAATTTAGTTGCATGCTTTGGGGCAATACCATTAATTGTAGTCTGTGCGATAGGTGTTAATGGTAAAATAAATGCAAAAAGAAAACAATAAAAAGAGTTCATTATTTAGCTAATTTTAATGTGATCTGGTAAAAATTGTTGAGCATCGCCATGGTGTTTTAAGATGTCTCTTACTGTAGATGAGGAAATCATACTATATTCAGGGTCTGTGTATAAAAGAATGGTTNCAACGTTAGGATTCAATTTTTTATTCATCAGAGCTATCGTTTTTTCATATTCAAAGTCTAGAGTGTTCCTTAGACCTCTAATAATGAAATTAGCATTGTTTTCTTTGCAAAAATCAACAGTGAGCCCCGAAAAAGTAGCTACTTGTATATTGTTTAAATTTTCGAAAGTTTGAAGTATCCATTTTTTTCTTAATTCAATACTAAAGAGGCATTTTTTACTTGAATTTTCTCCAATAGCTATTATTACAGTGTCAAACAAATTAGCTGCTCTGTTTACAATAGACTCATGCCCTTTCGTGATTGGGTCAAATGAACCTGGAAAGACGGCTATTTTTTTCATTGATTTAAATGTGTTT
This sequence comes from Crocinitomicaceae bacterium, assembly GCA_002716065.1. Classification (GTDB taxonomy): domain Bacteria; phylum Bacteroidota; class Bacteroidia; order Flavobacteriales_D; family Parvicellaceae. The sequence continues at coordinate 6,829 of PAZE01000009.1, forward strand.
GAAAAATGAAAAATTTACTCTGCTATACGTTCTTTTGTCAATAAGGTTTGGATGTTGGGTAAACTCATTTTCAGAACCGTGTTCAATAATAAGCAATCCATTTTCGTTCAGTAAAGAAGAATTTAAAATTAGATCTGGTAAGCTGTTAATTTTTGAATTATTATAGGGTGGGTCTGCAAAAACAATATCATAAGAGTTGTTGTTTTTAAGCGAAATGAATTTAAATACATCAAATTTTTTAGCATTAATTTTTAAGCCTAATTGCTTTGCTTGAATGTTAATGAATTTTATGGAGTTAATTTGTTGATCTATACTTAGTACGCTTTTTGCGTTTCGGGAAGCAAATTCAAATGAAATACTCCCTATTCCAGCAAACAAATCAAGAATATGTTTCCCTTCAATTGTAGTTCTGTTGCTTAGTATATTAAAGAGGCTTTCTTTTGCAAAATCAGTGGTTGGTCTTGCTTTTATTGATTTAGGCGCGTTTAATCTTCTGCCTTTGCATTTCCCTCCAATTATTCTCACCCTAAATACGATTGAAAGTTCAGTGTGTTATTTTCAAAGGAAATGTTTTCTTTTAAAAAGAAATTAGCAAGTTTTTCATTTAAAGAGGTGTTGTTGATTCCTTTAATATTTAATAACGCTTTTTCTCTGTCTAATTTAGTATGCTCTGTGCATAAAAGTGTGTAGTATAAAAGGTCATCATCAGATGTGATTTCAAATCTATTGCTAAGCTGAAGTTTTCCATTAATATAGCAAAGAATATAAACGTTGTTTTCAGCAGATCTTATTTTTATTTCAGGTAAATGGTGTTGGGTTATGGGTTCGCCAATAAATAGTTCAACTAAATGTCTAAATACTACACCTGGAGATTGAACAATAATGGTTTTTTTAATTTTTTCATCAAGAGTCCAAATTATTTTAGAATCTATAGGGTTTAAATCGTTAGAGATGGGAGTTTTTCCTTTTAGCTCTGTTGTAGTTAAATCTAGATAGTTCTTAATGCTTGATTCATCGTACAAAGCCTTAGGAATAAGGTTGAAATGTTCGCTGTCAATGTAGGCAGTTGTATTTTGGCCTTCTATTGTTTTAAGTTCTTCTAGTTTGCCTTTTGAAGAGTATTGTTCAGTGTTATTGTTAAAAATATAGAATAGACCATTGGAAATAAATAATATCGTTTGTTGATTGTCCAAATTATGAGCTAAACTAGATTTTATTCATCCCAGTTTCCATTTGTTTTAACCTCTTTTAAAGAGCCAACTCTTAGTGTGTCTCTTTCTCTTAGAGGATCGTAAGGTTTTGGATCAAAAGCAGTAAAAACTGGTGTTCCGATTTTAGAAGTGGTAAAAAACTGAAAAAATTCAGCAGATGGTTGTGTTTCAGAAAAAGTGGAGTTTTTATCGTATTCAAAAGATGCTCCGTTGTATTTTTCTCTGTAATTGCAGAATCTTTTTAAAGACGAGCTGTCAAGATAAGCTTTGGATAACTCGCTTTCTTTTTGAGTAAATTCTTTAGCAATGTTGGTAAGTGTGAAATTATCTGGATTATATTTTAATGGTGAAAATTTTTCTTCAAGGTAGATAAAAATACTTGTAAGGTTTTTCCTTTTTGGAGATTTTAAATCAGCAATAGCAATTGAGCTAGAAACTGTCGTGGTTTGTTGTTCAACTCTAGAGAAAGATAAGTGTAAACTATCTTTTATAGAGCTGCTTTTTAAGCTGTTTAAAAAATCATCCATTGAGCTTATGGTAGTGCTGTTGATTGAGATTAAAACGTCTCCTTTTTTGTGTTTATTTAATGCTGTAATAGTATCATTGAGTACAATTCCAGAAGATAATCCATATAAATTTTCTTGCTCTTTATCTTTGTCTATCAATTGGCTGGAAACAAATTTGTTGGATTCTTTTTCTTTATAGATGAATTCAAAACTTTCATCATCTGATTCAAGAACATCTGCTTCTAAAGCAAAAACAATATTGTCAGTTAGAGGAACATACTGAAAGTTTTCTAAATCAAAAGGGTAAACTCTCTCGTTATTGATGGTTTCTTCACCTGTAAAAAGTTTTACCAAAACGTTGGTCCAGTTGGTGTCTTTTTTAATTAATCCACACTTAAGTGCTTCTTCTTCATCGTAAGATTCAATTTCAATGTAATTGTCTACTGTATTGTATCCTAAAATTGCTTGATGTTCTTCTGTTATTGCGTGATCAGGAATGTCACCTTCAGTATCGATTGAATAAACGCTATCTACAATTAAAAATCTTTTAAGCTCTTTAAAGTCATTGGTAAACCAGCTGTATTTTTTTCTGTACTCAAGTTCAATGTCCTTAATGTCGTTAAGTGCTTGCTTGATATAAACATCCTTATGTTTTTTTGTTTCAATTTCTTCAATAGTATTATTTATTGAGCTATAAAGCGCGTTAGTTAGTAAAAAACATAAGGGTAATAGTAAAGCAAGGTAAAGGGCGATTTGAATTTTTCTACTTTTAATGATGTCCATTACAAATAGAAGGATAAGGATCCCCAAAACAAGAATGGTTAGTCCACCAATAAGAAAACTAGAATTTTGAGAAATTCCAGTTTCAGAATCTGGAATAATACCCATAAAAACAAGGTAAAGACCAGTTATAATTACAAGAGCTGGAAAAAGGTATTTTTTTGCTAAGGTTCCTAAATCTTTCATTTTTTCAATTTCAAGTGTAAATTGTTGGTTTACAAATCTAACATTTTTTTCAAAAGGTAAGTTTTGTAAATATAATATCTATCTATTTAATTGCTCTATTTCATTATGTCTATTTTTATGCTATCTAATTTTGACTTAGAAAACTGTTTGAATGGAAAGTTTCCTTTTTGAAAAAAGTATTTTAAGGTTTTTTAAACATCAACCTACTGTTGATCAACAATCTGGAATAAATAAGCTTTCAAGGTTTGTTTTTTACGATAAAAAAAAGGCTGGTTTGGTCATCAAGGGATATGCTGGAACTGGGAAAACAACATTAATATCTTCACTAGTTGGTGCCTGCCTAAGTAAAGGAAAGAAAATTGTTTTGCTTGCTCCTACAGGAAGGGCGGCTAAGGTAATGAGTTCGTATAGTGGTGTTGATGCTTCCACCATCCACAGGTATATTTATAATGTAAGACAGAAAAAAGAAGGTTATTATTTTTCTCTGGCGAAGAATAAATCGGTAAATACTTTATTTGTTATTGATGAGGCTTCTATGGTATCTGCAAATGAATCCAATTTTCTTTCTGCAAATAAAAGCTCAGGCTTGCTCTCTGATTTACTTTCTTACATCTATTCTTCTAGAGGATGTAAAGCTATTTTTGTAGGAGATCATGCGCAGCTACCACCAATAGGTTGGGATGTTAGTCCAGCACTAGATGTTTCTTATTTAAATCAGCTTTCAGAGGCTGATTTTTATCAATTTGAGCTAAGGCAGGTTGTTCGGCAGTCTGAAGATTCAGCAATATTAAAAGAAGCTACTATTTTGCGCCAAAATATAGATCAAAACAGAAATATTTTAAACATTAACGTAAATAGTACTGATTTAAAAGAGCTCAAATCTTTCGACATTCAAGATAGCTTTGAAAGTGCTTTTAGTGAATTGAACTTAGGAAATTCAGTTGTTATTTGTCGTTCAAATAAAAGAGCGAATATTTACAATAAAGATATTCGTTATAAGGTGCTTTGTTTTGAAGATCGCCTTAGTCCCGGTGATTTGATTATGGCGGTAAAGAACAATTACTTCTGGCTTGGCGAAAATTCAGAAGATGGGTTTATAGCTAATGGAGATATTTTAAAAATTTCAAGAGTATATAATTTTGAAGATAAATATGGAAATTCATTTGCTGATATAGATTTTTCTTTTTTAGATCAGTCTTCTGATAAATCTTTTTCGTGCAAGGTGAATTTGGGTACTTTAATGATAGATGGACCTAGTTTTAGTTCTGATCAAATGCGTGCTCTTTTTCTTGAAATTGAAAAAGACAATTTGTATATTAACAATGTAAAAGACAGAAAATCAGCAGTGTTAAACTCCCCATACTATCAAGCATTGCAAATTAAATTTGCCTATGCGCTCACTTGTCATAAAGCACAAGGAGGGCAATGGTCAACTGTTTTTTTGGATCAAGGGTATTTGCCTGAGCAATCTATAAATAGGGAGCTTTTACGATGGATGTATACTTCTTTTACAAGAGCAATAAAGCAATTGTATTTACTCAATTTTAATCCTTTATATGTTTACAGGAATAATGATTAATATTTCAAAATACACACATTGTTTAAACTTTAATTTCGACTTTTTAATCAAACACAAAATATATTACAATAATTTTAAGTATATTGCAACATAAAAATTGTAAATATTGGAGTCTTTTGCTTTGAAAAATAAAATAGATAAGAAAATACTATTGGATGCATTTCGATTAATGAGTACTGCAAAGGAACTCACGGAGTTGTATGAGCAAAATAAAGCTGTAGTTTCTAAATATGTGCACGCTACATCTAGAGGTCATGAAGCAATTCAATTAGCGGTTGGTTTACAATTAAAGAATATAGATTACGTAGCTCCTTATTATAGAGATGACTCTATTTTATTGGGAATTGGGATGACACCTTATGATTTAATGCTACAGGTTTTGGCAAAAAGAAATGACCCTTTTTCCGGAGGAAGAACCTATTATTCTCATCCAAGTTTAAATGATCCAAAGTTCCCTAAAATACCTCATCAATCTTCTGCTACTGGTATGCAGGCAATTCCAACAACTGGAATTGCAATGGGCTTAGATTATAAAGAATCAATAGGTATTAATGAGTACTCACTAAAAGAACCTCCTGTAGTAGTGTGCTCCTTAGGTGATGCTAGCTGTACAGAAGGAGAAGTGGCTGAAGCTTTTCAAATGGCTGCACTTAGACAATTACCAATTGTTTATTTGGTTCAGGATAATGAGTGGGATATTTCCGCTAATGCCAAAGAAATAAGAGCTCAAGATGTTACTCAATATGCTAAAGGCTTTAAAGGAATAGAAGTAAGAACTATTGATGGTTCAGATTTTGTAGAATCTTATCAAACCATAAACGATGTTTTTTCTATTGTTAGAAAAGAAAGAAGACCTTTTATAGTTCACGCTAAAGTTCCGTTACTAAATCATCATACATCTGGTGTGAGAATGGAATGGTATAGAGATGATTTAGCTGAACACAAACTTAGAGATCCATACCCTAAATTACTTCAAGAGTTGATTTTATGTGGCGTTTCTGATAGTGAAATTAAGAGTATTCAGCAAAAGTCAAAAGACCTTGTTCAGGCGGATTATGCAAGAGCATTAGAACAAGAAGATCCTCGTCCTGAAGATTTAACAGACCATATTTTTGCGCCAACTCCAATTACTGATGAAAAAGGAGATCGTGAACCGGCAGATAAAGAGCCAACGGTAATGGTTGATTCTGCACTTTTTGCAATTCGAGAGTTGATGTCTAAGGATCAAAATTGCTTATTGTATGGACAGGATGTAGGTGGAAGATTGGGAGGCGTTTTTAGAGAAGCTGCAACTTTAGCTCAGCAATTTGGAGATGAGCGTGTTTTTAACACACCAATTCAAGAAGCATTTATAATTGGTAGTACTGTTGGGATGTCTGCAGTTGGTTTAAAGCCTATTGTTGAAGTACAATTTGCAGATTACATATGGCCTGGCTTAAATCAGCTGTTTACAGAAGTTAGTCGTTCGTATTATTTGTCTAATGGTAAATGGCCGGTGAGTATGATACTCAGAGTCCCTATTGGTGCTTATGGATCTGGTGGCCCATATCATTCCTCAAGTGTTGAATCTGTCGTAACTAACATCAAAGGAATAAAAATTGCTTACCCTTCAAATGGAGCCGATTTAAAAGGGCTTATTAAAGCGGCATATCATGATCCTAATCCAGTGGTTATTTTTGAGCATAAAGGTTTATATTGGAGTAAAATTAAAGGTACTGAAGGAGCAAGTACAATTGAACCAAGTGAGGATTATGTATTGCCTTTTGGAAAGGCAAGAACAGTACTAGAGGCCAATTCTTCTAAAGTTGATTGTGGTGAGTCAGTTGGAATAATAACATATGGTAGAGGGGTATATTGGGCCTTAGAGGCAGCAGAACAATTTGATGAGGCAATTGAAATTATTGACTTAAGAACTTTATATCCTTTAGACGAGAAAGCAATGTATAAATGTGCCCAAAAACATGGTAAAATATTACTTGTCACTGAGGAATCTGTAGAAAGCTCATTTACCTTAGGACTAGCGGCTAGAATTCAGAAAAATTGTTTTGAGTATTTAGATGCCCCTGTTGAGGTTTTGGGGTCAATAGATACTCCTGCTATTCCTTTGAATTCTATTTTAGAAGAAACTCTTCTGCCTAATGCACAGAAAGTTGCTAAGGCGTTAAATCAATTAATCAATTATTAGTTATGCAAGAGCATTTAGTTCGTTTAAAAAATATGTACTTAAAAGCTCCAATTAATAAATTGATGAAGCCAACTATTGAAATTTTTCCAAGTAAGGCAGTAATTAAAATGAAAGTCGATCCAACCTATTTTCATGGAGGAAAGAGTCTGCACGGCTGTATTTATTTTAAAATGCTGGATGACGCTAGTTTTTTTGCAGCTCAGTCTATTGTAAATGATTATTTTGTTCTTACCTCTAACTATAATGTCCATTTATTTAGGCCAATTTTTGATGATTACCTCATTGCTGAAGGTGAAGTAATATCAATGTCAAAATCTATCGTAACAGCTAGCTCTAAATTATTTAATTCATCAGGTAAATTGTGTGCTGCTGGAACAGGGGCATTTGCCAAAAGTTCTCTTGCTATTGAAGATGCTGAAGGGTATTTAGATTAATGAAATTATCTTTATACATAGCGTTTTTTTGTTGCCTTTATTTTTTACCCAGAACAACTTTTGGTCAAGATAATAACACCTTTTACAGTGACTCTTTATCTACTTCAAATTCACCACTTAAGTTTAAGGATAAACTATATTATGGTGGAAATTTAAGCTTTAACATTTTTAACGGTTGGATATTATTTGATGCTTCTCCTTTTGTTGGCTACAAAATCAAGCCAAAATTTTCATTTGGTTTAGGTTCTAAATACATTTACAGGGGGAATCCAGAATTTCAAGTTTCTGAGTCTTACTATGGGGCAAGTGTCTTTTCAAGATTTTTATTTCATAAAAACTTTTTTGTTCACTCTGAATATGAATTATTAAATGCTTATGAACTAAGGCCACTGCCATTCCCAAATGGAGATAGAACATTATCCAGTATGTTTTTATTTGGAGGTGCCTACAGCACATCTATTGGGGGGAATGCTACGGTTCAGATTTTGCTTTTGTATGATTTAATTAATGATTACAATTCTCCTTATAAGCCCTATTATATTTTTGGTTCTTCTGGTCCACCAATATTGTATAGGGTTGGATTTTCTTTTGGATTTTAACTGTTTTAAAAATGAAGTATTTCTTAACACTCCTTTCTTTAATTTTAGTTGTAAGCTTTGCTAATGCACAAAATTCTCAATCAATTCATGAGTATCAGCTTAATTACTATAATTCTCTTGCTAATTCAACTGCAGAACATTATGAATCAACCATTCAACCTGCAAGTGGCGTTTATCATGAGAAATCTGGTTGTCAGCTAAATAAAGTGGTATATGGTTGGCACCCTTATTGGGTTGGAAGTGTTTATCAAAATTACAATTGGGATTTACTAAGTCATTTTTCTTTTTTTTCCTATGAAGTAAATACTGCCGATGGTGAGCCTATAACTACTCATGGTTGGTCGTCTTCTGCTGCTGTTGGCGCAGCTCTTGCAAGTGGAAATACAAAAGTTACTTTAACAGTTACTTTATTTTCTGATCATGCTACTTTTCTTTCTAATCCTACTGCACAACAAACACTAATTTCAAATTTGATTAATCTTGTTCAATCTAGAGGTGCTCATGGGGTCAATATAGATTTTGAGGGGCTACCATCTTCTTATAAGATTGAATTTGCCTATTTCATGGTTAATCTATGTAATCAAATGCATTCAGCCATTCCAGGGTCAGAAGTAAGTACGGTTTTATATGCTGTAGACTGGAACAACGTTTTTGATTTTTCATTAATGGAACCTGCTGTAGATCATTATATAATTATGGGTTATGCTTATTATTATCAAGGTAGCTCATCTACAGGTCCTTGCGATCCACTTTATCATTTTGGATCTTCTTACAACTACACCCTTTCAAAATCCATTACTTATTATTTGGATAAAGGCTGTCCCAAACAAAAACTAATAATGGGGCTTCCCTACTATGGATACCAGTGGCCTACTACATCTACTAGTATTCCCTCTTCAACTACTGGAAGTGGAACTGCAAAAACGTATCGTCAGGTGAGAAACAACTCTTCAGGAAATTATTCAGCTGCCAATCATTATTATGACAATGAAAGTTATACAGATATTTATTCTTTCAATGATGGCGGTAATTATCAGTGCTTTATAACTGAAGAAGAAGGATTTAGAAAACGTCTAGAGCACATCAACACTACAGATATTGGTGGTATTGGTATATGGGCTTTAGGATATGATGATGGCTACAATGATTTTTGGAATGCAATTGATGATTATTTAACAGACTGCTATAAAGATTCTTGTTCTAACGACATTCATGATTTTGGTGGTCCACTAAAAAATTATTACAACAATGAAGATTACATTTGGACAATTGCACCTGATAGTGCTTCTTCGCTAACATTTGATTTTTCTTTTTTTGATTTAGAAGCCAATTGGGATTATCTATATGTATATGATGGAGCGGATGTAAATGCTCCTCAAATTTCTGGAAGTCCTTTTACTGGATTAGTTGGGCCAGGTGTTTTCACTTCTTCAACAGGAGCCGTTACCTTTCGATTTTATTCTGATGTTGCAACTGTTAATCCTGGGTTTATTGCTACTTATAATTGTTCATATGATCAGTCTGTTGGTATAACAACTCAGCAGGATGAGTTTTCTATTTTCCCTAATCCAGCTTCAGATTACATTACTGTTTTTTCTAGAAATATAAGTTCTGAATTTGAAGTAATTATTGTTGATGTTTCAGGTAAAATTGTACTAAGAAAAACAACTCAAAATAATGCTAGCTTGGATGTTTCTTCTTTAGCTAATGGTTATTATTTTATTGGCTCCTATTCAAATAATAATCGCCTGATACCTTTTGTAAAAGACTAAAAGTTAAATTTGCTTTCTAATTTAAATAAACATGGAATTTTTAGATAAAATATTTTTTGGAAACACCCTTTTTGATTGGGGTGTTGGATTGGCAATTCTTATAGGCTCATTTGTAGTAGTTAAAATACTTTATTGGGTTTTTTCTAAAATTATTAAGAAGGCTACAGCGAAAACTAAAAATAAATTAGACGATGTTTTAGTAGAAAAGTTAGAACGTCCAATTGTATTTTTTGTTTTTATTATTGCGTATTGGTTTGCTATTCATTATTTAAATTTTCAGGATAATTTTCTTGCTAACCTTGAAAAGGCAGCTTACTTCGCATTAGCGATCAATATTACTTCTGTTTTAGCCAAAGTAACTGATGCGCTTATTGTTCATGTAGTTATGCCACTAACTGAAAAAACAGAAAGTGGTTTTGACGATCAATTAATTCCTGTTGTACGTAAAGCATTAAAAGTACTTATTTGGTCATTAGGGTTAATTATAGGATTAGACAATATTGGTTTTGATATTACTGCTATGATTGCTGGTCTTGGAATTGGTGGTTTGGCTTTAGCTCTTGCTGCACAAGACTCTGTTAAAAATATTTTTGCTGGTGTCATGATATTTTTGGACAAACCATTTAAGCTAAATGATAGAATTCAGATTAGTGGGTTTGATGGTACAGTTGAAGAAGTTGGAATTAGAAGTACCAGAATTAGAACTTTAGAAGGTCGAATAGTGACTATTCCTAATTGTACTTTTACAGATAATAGTGTAATAAATGTTACTTCTCAACCTGCTCTAAAGGTTAAGTTAAACTTAGGGCTAACTTACGATACTAATGAAGACGATATGCAGAAAGCTATTGATATATTAGAAGATATTGTAAAGCACCAAGATGCCATTACTGATGATTATTCGGCTGGGTTTAATGGGTTTGGTGATTTTTCTTTAAACATTTTATTTATTTATTATGTGAGACCAGAATCTCATTGGTTAGATACTCAGACATTGGTAAATAAAGAAATTCTTAAAAGATTCAATAAGGAGAAATTGGATTTTGCTTTCCCAACCCAAACAATTCTAAAAAAAGAGATATAAAAAAAGGGGCTTTTTGCCCCTTTTTTTATATTGATAACTTGGATTAATTAATTGCGATTAACTCAACATCAAAAATTAAAGTAGAATAAGGTCCTATTGGACCAGATCCTCTTTCTCCGTAAGCCAAAGCGTATGGAATATATAATTGCCATTTAGATCCCACGGGCATTAATTGTAAAGCTTCTGTCCAGCCAGCAATAACTCCAGTTACAGGGAAAGAAATGGTTTCTCCTCTATCGACTGAACTATCAAATACAGTTCCATCAATTAGAGTGCCATGATAATGAACTTCGACCTCGTCTTCCAAAGTAGGAGTATTACCATTCCCTTGTTCAATAATTTTATATTGAAGTCCGCTTTCTAAGGTTACCACTCCTTCTTTTGTGCTGTTTTCAGAAAGAAACTTTTCTCCTTCTTCAATTGCAGATTGAGATTGTAGTTCTTGCTCTTGTTGTTGCTGCTGTTGTTGTTTGTTAAAATAATTTTGAATAAGCTCTTTGCATACAGCTGAATCTAATTTTGGTGCAGATGTGCCACCAAAGTTGCTTATTAGGGCATTATTTAAAATGTCAATGTTAATATCAGGAATTTGAGATTTAATTTGATCATTTTGATTCATTAGATTATTAGCAATATCTGCTCCAATGGCATAGCTAAGAGAATCAGCTTCTGAATTTAATTCAATAGCTTTTTGTGAATTGTTAGAACAGCTAAATAATGCAATAGCTGATAAACATAGAATGGTTTTTTTCATTTTAATTTATACTTATTAGTTCAACTTCAAAAATTAATGTGGAATAAGGTCCAATAGATGCACCAGCACCTCTTTCACCATATGCTAGTTGGTAAGGAATATATAATTTCCATTTAGATCCAACTGGCATTAGTTGCAAGGCTTCAGTCCAACCTCGAATAACACCATTTACAGGAAATGATATTGGCGACCCTCTTTCTACGGAGCTGTCAAAAACAGTGCCGTCAATTAATGTTCCATGGTAATGTGTTTCAACCTTGTCTGTTAAGCTAGGTTTAGGTCCATTTCCTTTAGATATAATTTCATATTGCAGTCCGCTTTCAAGTGTGGTAACTCCAGGTTTTTTAGCGTTATTTTTTAGAAAATCTTCACCTTCTTTTATAACATCGTTATACTTTTCTTTTTCTTTTGCTAATGCTTGCTGTTGCTTGCTTTTGAAATATAACTCCACATTTTTTTGCGCTTCTATATCAGTAAAAAGTGGTTCGCTATTTTCAGAAAGTTTAGAATTTAAGCCATTAATAAATTGTTCAATATTAATATCTGGGAATTCTCCCTGAAAGCTTTTGGCAATACTTATTCCAATAGAGTAGCTTACTGAGTCAATTTGATTTGTTGGGGCTTTTGTGTTTTTAGATTTTTTCTTTTTTTGACTGTAAATATTTGGAGTCGATACTAGAATTATGCCTAGTATTAGTAATATAGATTTTGTTTTCATTTTAATTTTTTAAATAGGGTAGACAATTTCCGTTCCAGAAATTATTCTTCTTTAGATTTTTCTTCTTTTTGCTTAGAATTTTTTTTCGATTCAGCTTCCTTAAGTTTTAATTTTTTGGCATCGTGAAGAAGGTTATACCACTGAAAAAGTTTTTTTATGTCAGAATTGTATACTTGTTCTTTATCATAATCAGCTACAATTTCTTCTAGATAGCTTCTAAGTTTTTCAGGTGATTCATTGTGGTTAATGCTTTTCCCACCATTTTCTTTTTCATGAATTTTTCTATATACATCCGACAGTAAAATTTCTCCTTCATAAGTGTATATACTAATATCTTTTAATGCACTTATTCTGTTGGTTGAAAAAGTAGGAAATCTTTTGCCGTCTTGGAGTGACTCTACTATTACGTTGTTTTTTGATTGACCTACAATGGAGAATAGTCCAGACTTTCCTGAAATACTAATAATATCTGATAAATCCATAAATTAAAATTAAAGAACTACAAATGTAATAGAATGTTCTAAAGGGTGTTGAATTTTTTAATAGAACTTCCTTCAGTATGGTTTATTTTAATGAAATATAGACCTCTGCAAAAGCTAGAAACATCAATTGAAATGTATTTCATGGCTGAGTCTACATTCTTATACAAAAGTTGTTGACCGTTGGAACTAATTATTTCAAAAGAGATTATTTCTTTACTACTAAATAGGTTAAGTATTGAATTGGTAGGATTAGGATAAATTTTTAGCTCATTTTTAACTTCATTAATATGAACAGTTTCGTATAATACTCCACTAGAAAGGGAAGAGCAATTGTTTTGATCAAAAACTTCTACTTGATACAACCCATTAATTAGTACTGTGAGTGTACTGTCATTTTCTCCGTTAAGTAATGTTCCGTTTATATACCATTGATAGTTCGAGTAACCTGGATCTGCCAAAAGTTCATCAAAAGACACTGTTATTGAAGGTGTTGGTGGAAGAGGATTTTCGATTACATCGAAAAATACGGAATCTCCAATACATCCAGCAGAATCTGATACAATAACAAATTCATTAGAAGATGTGCTGTAAAAGCTAAATGAAGTGGTAATACCAGAGCTCCAATTGTAAGTTGAATAATCTAATAGAGTTCGAACTTCTGTACTGTCTTGACCAGCACAAAATTCATTGTTTACAATTGTTGGTGAAAAACTACTTGAAACTAAAGTAGCGTAAGCATCTGCTTTGCCATAACCAAATCCATAATCTGGAAGATTACCAGTAAAGGAATCTGAATAGGCATTGTTAGTTAAGTCATTTTTAAATTTCATTGAAGAGGAATTATGGCATTTTTCCAGATACAAGGCGGCAATACCTGCAACAACGGGGCTTGCCATAGAAGTGCCTCCATTTTTCATGTGAAGACCTCCATATGCAAGAATAGAATCATTCATAAAAGGAATAAAATCTAATCTACATGCGCTCAGAGTTATGTCACCAGAAGCAGAAATATCAGGTTTTTGTAAGCCTATTCTTGTTGGGCCTTTACTTGAGTTCTCTGAAAGTTTTCCTCTTATAGTATTGGTAGGCACCCAATTGTTTAAGTTGTTTACATATCCACTGTCATTGGCGTAATTTCCTACAGTAATTACACTAGGTAGACACTGAAAAGAGCTTACTAATGTACAAAGTGTATCAGGAGAGGTGTAATTGGAAATTTCAGGAAAATTGTTGGAGCTAGGAAGCTCATTTTCAGGAACCATATCTGAAACTCCTAGGTGCGTATATTCACTCCAGGCATCGTATTTTCCAGTTCCTCTTGTTTGGAATCTGTAATGATAATTTGAGCTGTCAGCAACTACAAATGCTTGTATCATATATTGACCATCCATTTGTTCGGCATAATACATTACTGAGGCAATTTGATCTCCATTGGAGTTTAGGATAACATCACTTAGTAAGGATGAAGAAGCATTGATATTGGTTGATACATCAAAGTACTGTCCCATACCTCTATTGCTGTAGTAAGGTGTATGCATGTCTGCACCAACACAATATTCAAGTTGGTTAAAATCTGCGGAGTCTGCCCATAATTCAAAAAAAGCAATAAATGGAGGGTATCCTGGGGGTCCTGGAAAAGTTTTTAGCCAAGTAAAAGTAGAGTCATTATTAATCTCTGCATGAAGATGATAAGGTCCCCAGTTTCCAGAATTTCCGGCTGAACAAACAAATAAGCGACCTTTTTTATCGTTAATAAGACTGTCTATATACAATGAATAAGGGTCTAAACCATCGTGAGAACCAAAATAAGTTCCCAAACTACCGTTAATAACACAGGGTTTACCCATAGTGTCTGCTATATGGAAAATATATTCAGTAGCATCAACAATAGAACCCAAAAAGTTTGAAGAATTAAAATTAATTTCAACAGCAATAATGTCTGCTTCTGGCGCAACTCCCTTGTGGGTCCCATTGGCTAATCCATTGCCAGCTGCAGTTCCAGTGACAGTTGTGCCATGGCCAGTTGCATCTGTATGAGCGGTGGCTAAAGATGCGTTTATTTGGGTGCTATCCCACTCTTGGCCATATCCATAATTTGAAGGTGAGTTGGGGCCAGCTGTTAAGGTATGGTCCCATATAGCAATAATTCTTGTTGATCCATCTGCATTTTTAAAATCCCCATGACTCCAATCTAAGCCGGTATCTAAAACACCCATAACTACATCTTTTCCAGTGTATGGGGTGTTGTTTAGTGCACCACTTCCGCTATGAACAGCATTGATCTTATTGTTAACCCTCATGGTGTCGTTATGAATACTTCCTTTGTAAAGAGATATATTTAAATTAGTAATCAACTTGCTAGAGGTAAAGCTGTCCAATTGATTCGAGGGGATTTTAACATAATGCCATCCTTTAACTGAGCTATGATAGTTTCCATTATGGGATTTGCAAAGTGTTTTAATTTGTTCTTTGCTGCCTTTGACAAAAAAACCGATAATTTCCTGAGAATTTCCTTTTTCTTTAAGATAGTTTTGAAGCCTGATGTTTTTATTAAATTGACCATTAAGTACAATTAGGCAACAAAACAGTGGGATAAATGCAAATATCTTTCTGTACATAATTAAATATAATGAAATTTATTCGATTAAGGGTAGCTGCTGTAGATAAATAAGTTCCCCCTTTTGAAAGTTGATTTCACAACATTTAAGATCTAATCCATTTGAAATAAGAATATATTTTGCTTTTAGATTAATGTTGTATCTAAGTGCTTGATTTAAAACATCTTGATTTAATTTAACTGAAGGAGCTTTGCATTCTACAACCATTTCTGGAGTTCCCTTTTTGTTGTATATAACAAGGTCAAAACGTTTGGTTAGTGAATTAATAGTTATTTTTTTCTCACATGCCATTAATCCTTTAGGGTAGTTGTGTTCCTTATGAAGGTATTTCCAAAGGTGTTGTCTTACATTTTCTTCTTCTGTTAGAATTACCCACTTGTTTCTTAGTTCATCAAAAACTAAAGTTTTATTACCTTCGTGTTTAAGCTGAAATTGATAGTTCGGAAAAGCTAATTTTCTATTCATGAAAAATTAATTCTAGCACTTTACTTTAGTAAATATAATATGGTTTTAAATAATGTGTTAACAGATATTAAAAATGGGCAGTTTTTGCCTGTTTATTTTTTACATGGTGAGGAACCTTTTTATATGGATAAAATATCCTCATTAATTGAAGAGACTATTTTAGATGAATCTCAAAAAGATTTTAACCAAACTATTTTGTATGGTCCAGATACTTCAATTGAAGAAATTGTAAATATTGCTAAAAGATATCCGATGATGGCCCCCTATCAGGTTGTTATTGTTAAGGAAGCTCAGCATCTTTCAAGAAACATTGAAAAATTACTTTCTTATGTAGAGCATTTAGTTCCAACTACGGTTTTGGTGCTTTGTTATAAGAACAAAACTTTGGATAAAAGAAAGGCCCTTGGTAAATATTTAGCCAAACAAAAATGGCTATTTGACTGTTTGTCTTTAAAAGATTATCAGCTAAACGATTGGGTAGTTAATTATGCAAAAGCAAAAGGGTTAGGTGTTGAACCTAAGGCGGCAATTCTACTTGCTGAATTTATTGGAAATGATTTGTCAGGAATTTCATCTGCAGTTTCAAAACTTGAAGTTTTGGTAGGTGAAAAGAAAATCATCACGGCAGATTTAGTTCATAAAAATATTGGCTTTTCTAAAGATTACAACATTTTTGAGCTTCAGAATGCATTATCTGAAAAAAACGTTTTTAAGGCCAACAAAATAATATATCATTTCAGTAAGAATAAAAAAAAGTATCCTTTTGCTGTTACCATAAGCTCTTTGTATACTTTTTTTACCAAGCTAATGAAGTTTCATTTTTATGAGGGTAAATTAAGCGATCAGGAGCTGGCTAAAAAAGTAGGAGTTCATAGTTTTTTTCTTAAACAATATAAGGTTGCTGCTAGGAATTATACTAAAAATAAATTGGCAAGAATTTTCAGTTATCTAAGAGATTACGATATGAAAAGCAAGGGGTTAAATAATGTCTCTGCTTCAGATGAAGAATTATTGAAAGAAATGATTTTTAAAATTTTACATTAGCCCTTAAATTCAAACAAATGATAGACTTAAGAAGTGATACATTGACATTGCCATCAGAAGCTATGCAACAAATGATGCTTGATGCCCAGCTTGGTGATGATGTTTTTGGTGAAGATCCAACTGTGAATTTATTGGAAAAAAAAGCTGCAGAGCTTTTTGGAATGGAAAGTGCCCTTTATTGTTCTTCTGGAACAATGACCAATCAAATTGCAATAAATATTCATGTGAGTCCTGGCGATGAGGTAATCTGCTCTAGAGAATCTCATATTTATAATTATGAGGGTGGTGGTATTGCCAAAAATTCTGGTGCATCAGTACGATTAGTTGAACGCTCAAGTGGTATTTTAACTGCAGATGATGTAATAAAGAACATCAATGAAGATGATGTGCATTGCCCAAAAACTGCTCTTGTTGCCTTAGAAAACACCTCAAATAGGGGAGGTGGAGTATGCTACTCATTTGATCAGATGGCTGAAATTGCTCATGTTTGCAAACAGGCTAACATTCCTCTTCATTTAGACGGAGCTAGGGTCTTTAATGCTATTGTTGCTAACAGCGAAAACCCCTTAGATTATGGAAATATTTTTGATAGTATTTCCGTATGTCTTTCTAAAGGGTTAGGTGCTCCAGTAGGGTCTGTGTTAATCGGTAAAAAGTCATTCATTCATCAGGCAAGAAGAGCTAGAAAAGCATTTGGAGGGGGAATGCGACAGGCTGGAATCATAGCCGCAGGTGGATTATATGCCTTGGAAAATAATATAACAAGACTTAAAGACGATCACCGAAGAGCTGCTGAAATTGCAGTGGCATTAGAAAGTTGTAGTTGGGTAAAAAGTGTAGTAAAACAACAAACTAACATTGTTGTTTTTCATGTTGTCGATTCAATAACAAACCTAGATTTTATCAAAAGATTGGAGGAATCTGGAATTAAATGTATTCCTTTTGGTCCAGGAAGAGTTCGAATGGTTACTCATCTTGATATTTCAGATGATGACGTAGCTGTAATTTCTGATAAACTTCAATTTTAAAGAAATTTTGCAGTATTGGAAATGGCTTTATCTATTGCAATAAATTCATAAGCAATCATTTGCTTGATTTTTGAAGAGTCGTAGAAATATTTTTCACATGCTGTTAAGGCAGTTTCTTTTGTAATTGATGGTGATTTGCCTTTAATAAATGCATTTATCTTTTCCAATCTCCAAGCAATTTGCATCATCCATTTGGTTGCTTTTTTTGTAGGAGCTGGTTTATTGAGGGCATGGGCTATTTTTTCAAAAACTTCTTTATAGTTTAGATTTTCACCTACCAAAATAAATCGTTCAGCAGAAATAGAACTATCCATTAATTGAATAATAGCTTTGGATACATCTCTAACATCGACAAAGCCATTAATTCCGGGGGTGTATCTAGGAAGACCTTTACTTACTTGTTTGAATAATGTGGTGCTGGAGCGATGCCAGCTTGAAGGACCAATGATAATTCCTGGATTTACAACAACAGAAGATAACCCTTCTTGCTCACCTCTCCATATTTCTCTTTCGGCACCATATTTAGTAATGGCATAATAGCTGTTTTTTTTATCGTTTTTCCATTTGTTCTGTTCATTATATTGGTTGGTTTTACTACGACCTATTGCAGCAATTGAACTAATGTGACCAATTTTCTCAATATTATTTTCTAAACAAACATTAACCATATTAGCAGTTCCATTAACGTTTACTTCATACATTTTTTTAAAATGTTTTTTATTGAAACTTACAATGGCCGCAGAGTGGTATACTTTATTAATTCCTTTGATAGCAGATTCTAAAGAAGGAATGTCTAAAACATCGCCTTCAACCCATTCTATTTTTGAAAAATAATCTGCTAATCCATAGTGTTTGAAAACAGCATTTACCATTTCAAGATTGCTGTTCTCTCTTTTTAAGGCTCTTACTTGTTGGTTCTGATTTAATAGGTCTATTAAAATATGGCACCCTACTAAGCCAGTTCCTCCTGTAACTAAATTCATTTTATAAAAATAACAACTTCTTTTTCCATATGCGCTATTAAATAATAATTTTGCTTTAAAGAATTAACAACTACAAATGAGTTTTATTGAAGAATTAACATGGAGAGGTATGATTCACGACAGCATGCCTGGTGCTGAAGCAGAATTAAACAAAGGAGTTTCCTCTGCTTATATTGGTTTTGACCCTACTGCAGATTCTCTTCATATTGGAAGTTTGGTACAAATTATGACACTAGTTCACTTTCAAAGAGCTGGTCATAAACCAATTGCTCTTGTTGGAGGAGCTACTGGAATGGTAGGAGATCCCTCTGGTAAATCTCAGGAAAGAAATCTATTGAGTAAAGATACGCTAGATGCTAATTTAAAAGGTGTTACTAAACAATTAGAAAGGTTTTTGGATTTTGATTGTGGTGCTAATTCTGCAGAAGTTGTTAATAATTACGATTGGTTTAAAGATTTTACTTTTCTTTCTTTTATAAGAGATGTTGGAAAACACATTACCATAAATTATATGCTGGCAAAAGACTCTGTAAAATCAAGAATGGAAACGGGCATGTCATTTACTGAATTTACATATCAACTAGTACAGGGATATGATTTTTATTGGTTGTATAAAAATAAAAACTGTAAGTTTCAACTTGGTGGCTCTGATCAATGGGGCAATATTGTTGCTGGAACAGAGCTTATAAGAAGAAAAGACGCAGGAGAAGCTTTTGCCATTACAACGCCACTTATTCAAAAGGCAGATGGTACTAAGTTTGGAAAAACAGAAGGGGGTAATATTTGGTTAGATCCGAAAAAAACCTCTCCCTACAAATTTTATCAGTATTGGATAAATTCTTCTGATATAGACGCTCAGAAATACATAAAAATATTCACTCTTTTAGCTAAACAAGAAGTGGAAAGTTTGATTGATGAACATCAGCAAAATCCATCATTTCGAATTCTTCAAAAAGAATTGGCAAAACAAGTAACAATTCTTGTTCATGGGAATGACCAGTTTGAGTCTGCTAAAAATGCTTCTGAAATTTTATTTCAAAAAGGTCAATCTGCTATTGAGGGATTAAAAAATATGGATGCTGATCTCTTTTTAGAAGTTTTTGAAGGTGTTCCTCAGGCTGAGATAGGTGCTGACGCTATTGGCACTATGACAATTATTGATGCCTTGTCATCTAAATCCAATTTTCTTAAGTCCAATGGTGAAGCTAGAAGGGCATTGAAAGAAAATTCTATTTCTTTAAATAAAGAAAAAGTAACCGAACAAAAAGTTGTTACTAATGAAGATTTAATAGGAGGTAAATATATTCTACTTCAAAGAGGAAAACGAAATTACTTTATATTAAAAGTAATTTAAAAAAAAGTAGTTAGCTGGTTACAGCCTCTAGTGTCAGAATGGTCAAATCTTCCCAAAACTTTAAATCCTTTTTTATTTTTTTTTCCTAAATCATCTGTAGCTAAAAAGCTACAGCTGTAAATGTTTGCTAAATCGATAATGTTTATGCCTCCTGTTTTATTTTCTCGGCACTTTTTAAAAGGGTCGTTGATTTCTCTTATTTCCGTACGCATCCATGAGGGGCAATTAAAATAACCATCTTTTTTTGAGTAGGCTTGTGAAAGTAATTCCGTCATTCCATATTCGCTATGAATTGAGCTAACATTAAAAGCTTTTTTTAAAATTTGGTGTAACTCATCTCTTGTAATCTCCTTTCTTCTTCCTTTCATTCCTCCAGTTTCCATAACTATCCAATTGGATAAATCAAGTTGATGTTTTTCGGCTAAATCTAAAAGTGCATAGGAAACTCCAAGAAGGATTACTTTTTTAGATGCTAGTTTGTTTATAAGATAAAGAGTTTTGGAGTCAATTTTACTGATATACTTACTTTGTTTATTTGCTCTTTTTATTAATTCATTTGTCATGTATATTAAAGAGCTTTCTCCCTGATCAAGGTAGGATGGTAATAAAGCTAAAAATGTATAATTTTCAATATTACCGTAGCTAGTTTCAAAACTTTTTAGGAAAGAATCTTCGTAAATTTTTAAAGAGCTAACAAAATGACGAGATCTAATGGCTTTTGTAGTTCCACTACTTAAAAATACTTTTTCGTAATCAACATTTTTATGAATTACTTTATGAGATTTAAAAAAGCGAATAGGAAGAAAAGGAATAGCCTCTACATGATCGATTGATTTAGGTTCTATTCCTAGATAGTAAAGATATTTTTTATATACTTCAACATTTTCAGCCTGATAGTAAAATATTTTTAGGGCTAATTCGTTAAAATCAAGCTGGTTATTAATATTAAAAATTCTAAAATCTTGACTCATTTACTTATTAAATGTTCTACTTTTATCTGTGGATGAATAGTTTAACAAAAATAACACTTGTTTTGTCGTTTTTCATTTTAGCGGCAACATCTTGTTTGAAGCCCGAATCATTTCCCAATGAACCAATCATTGAATTTGTTGATTTTACTCCATTTGGAGATTCAGGTAAATTAACGTTTAGCTTTACTGATGGAGACGGAGATATTGGTTTAACACAGAATCAGCTTAGTCCTCCTTTTGACACCTCAAGTTACTATTATTACAATCTCTACATTCACTACTATGAGAAAATGAATGGTGTTTGGGTTAGAGGAACTGCGGATCCTAATAACTTTCCCACGGCTGATTCGATAACTTGGTCCTATAGATTAGAAAATATTACTCCAATTGGTCAAAACACGGCATTAAGAGGAGAAGTTCAGGTGACCATAGAGCCTTATTATTTCAATAAATCTTCTAACCACAATGATAGCTTACGATATGAGTTTCTTTTAATCGATAGAAACTTAAATATTAGTAATATTGTAGAAACCCCTCTAATTGTAAGGTAGTTTTGAAAAATGCAGCTTTAGTTTTAATGCTTTTTGTCTTGTTCGCAAGTTTCTTTTCTTGCTCTTCTATTGGAAAGTCACAACAAAACTATGCCTTTTTATACAAAAGTTCTGGTCAGATGGTAGATCCAGAATATGTTATTTACCATCATCATTTAGATTCCTCAAAGGTCTATTTTAAAATGGAGTCATCAAAAATTTTATATACTAGAAAAAACAAAGCTGATTTTTTTAGTGGTAAAGTTTTGTTGCACTATGAGATAGTTAAAGATATCTCTTCTAAAGAAATTATAGACTCTGGTTCATTTTTTATTCATGATAAGGTTAAAGAGGTTAAGGACAAGATTATCTATGGAGATTTTTCTTTTAGTGCTTCAATGGGAGAAGTTGGATTAATGAAAATTTTCTGTGCTGATCAAAATAGGAATTCGATGGTAGAGAAACATGTTTTTTTTAATAAATCTACTTTTAATTCAAAACAGTTTTTTGTGATTAGAGATCATAAGGATAAACCTATATTTACTAATTATGTCGATTCTACTTCAGTTTTAACCATAGAATCCAATCTTAACAAAGGAAAAACTCTATTTGTAAGAAAATATCAAAGGAAATTCCCAATTTCTCCACCTCCTTTTACTTCCTCTAGTAATACGCCTTTTAATTATTCTCCTGAATCTAACTCTGAAATTAGTTTGGGTCAATCCGGTAAAAATTCACTAGGCTTACCATTCGATGGATTTTTACACATTCAACTAGATACCAATAGTAGAAGTGGGTTAACCTTATTTTTATTTTCTCCTTATTTTCCAGATGTAAAATCTGTCCATCAAATGATACCTCCAGTTCGTTATATTTGTTCAAGAAGTGAATACAATAAGTTAATCAATAGTGATTTAGAAAAATCTGCTATTGATTATTTTTGGAGAGATAAAACAGGAAGCAAAGACAGAGCTAGAGAAATAATTAGGAAATATTACAGTAGAGTTGAAAATGCAAATGAACATTTTACTTCTTATATGGAAGGATGGAAAACTGATAGAGGTATGATTAGTGTGATATATGGTCCACCTTCAATTGTCAGTAAGCTAAGTGATAGAGAAGTATGGGTTTATGGAGATGAAAACAACATCAATTCACTTTCTTTTGTATTTAGTAAGATGAAAAATCCATTTACTGATAATGATTATAAATTACAACGTTCTCCTATGTATAAATCAAGTTGGTATAAGGCGGTGGATGCCTGGAGAAGTGGACGAGCATATTGGATACAATAATGGAAAGAAAAATTAAGCATAAGTTTTTAAAGAATAACCCTGATGTTGTTTATGGAATTAGAGCTGTAGAAGAAGCTCTAAAAAGTGGAAGAGGTATCAATAAGGTGCTTGTTCAAAAGGGTTTAAAAGGTGAATTATTTAAAGATTTCTGGTCTTTGATGAAAAATCATAATATTGTCTATCATGGAGTCCCCGTTCAAAAACTTAATTCGATTACAACTAAGAACCATCAGGGGGTTATTGCGTTTACATCCCCCATTGAATATACTTCTTTGGAGCTGTTGTTACCTTCAATTTATGAAAAAGGGGAGCAGCCTTTTTTGTTGATTCTTGATCGCATTACAGATGTTAGAAATTTAGGTGCTATTGCTCGATCTGCGGAGTGTCATGGGGTTCACGGAATTGTGCTTCCATCAAAAGGATCTGCACTTGTAGGATCAGATGCAATAAAAACTTCAGCAGGAGCATTAAATAAACTTCCAGTTTGTAAAGAAAACAACTTAAAACAAGTGATTCAATTCCTTAAAGATTCTGGACTTTCAATAATAGGTTGTTCCGAAAAAGGAAGCAGTAATGTATATGATGTTGACTTAACAGGTCCAACTGCCATACTAATGGGAAGCGAAGAAGATGGAATTTCACCAGCCTATTTAAAGCTTTGTGATCAATTGGTTAAAATTCCAATGTATGGAACTATTCCATCGTTGAATGTTTCTGTGTCAGCTTCTATTTTGATGTATGAATATAAAAGGCAGCTAAATGTCTAGATTAATTGTATATGTTATTTTGCTGGTTTTAGTTTCTTGTGCTAATCCTTTAGAAAAGAAATTAGTAGAACCTACAAATCAACTTAAAAAACTAAATTGGCTAGGAGGATTTTGGCTAGATACTACAACTTTTAACTCTATGAAGCCCTCAAAGAAGACCTATGAGCGCTGGAATTGGTTTGAGGATTCAATTGTAGGGTCGGGAGGTAATATTTTTGATTTAGATACATCGCTAACAGAAAATATTTTAATTAAGCAAATAGATAGCTCATTGGTATATATTGTTCGTGTTAAGGATAGGTCTATGTTATCATACAATATGGTTTACAATTCTTTAGATTCAATTGTGTTTGAAAATAAGGCACATGATTTTCCTCAAAAGATTTCCTATAAAAAAACAAATAGCAACTCATTTCTAATTTACTTACAAGGATATTCATATGAAATGAAAAGAGAGCTAAGGCTTTCTTACTTTAGAGCCGACTTTTAACGGCTGTCTCAAAAGAACAATTTTCTATTTTACTTGTAAGCCAAGAAATAACATCTATAAATTGAAGAATAATTTTTTCTTTTTTTAGTGAAAAAAGAAGCTCAAATTCTTCTTTAGCCTGCATATAGATGGCCTTTTTATCACTTTCATTGTTTGTTCGAGTTAGCTGTTTTAAGTATTTAATTAGTACTTGTTCACTTTGGTAATTTTTCTCAGTTTTTTTGAGATACCTTGAAGTTGATTTAATAATGTAATCTAATAAATCGTAATTATTGAGCTCGTAATGTAAAATAAGATTAAATAATTTCGCAAAACTGTAGATGTCTTGCCTTAAAATTTGTTCATTATCATTTAGGATTTTGTTTACCCATTTTAAGGCATCTTTATAGAGTCCAGCTCCAAAATATAGATAGCTTATTCGATAGTAAAATTGAATGGTTTGTTCTTTATTAAGCTTGTATTGAAAGTTAGAGATTCCTATTTCCATTTCATTTATGCGCTTTAGTCCTTTTTGAAAGTCACCTTGTTTTTCATAAATGACCAATTGTGCATTATTGTAAATAGTAAATATTTTAACTTTAATATCTAAACTCTTAAAGCTCTTTTGGTTTTTTAAATCATTTAAATTATTAAGCAATTCTTGCGCTTGGACTAAATTGTTTGCTTCAATATGGCAGTTAATGATATTGCCTATAGTTCGAACATACCTCCAAGGTAGATCATTTTTAATTAGGGGGTTATTGTCAAGTATGTCTTTTGTGCGTTGAAATTTTGACAATGCGGTATTGAAATCTCTTTTAGTAGCATTGCAAAATCCTTGAATATAATAACAAATTGATGCCGCTCTACTTGAAAGGGCGGTATTCTTTCCTTTAATTAAATGATTGTTTGCAATTTCATCTACTTGTAACCTTTCTTTATCTGAGCGGGTAAATCCTCCACTTCTAAATATGTAATTGATTTTTGAATAAATAATATGGTATTCAGCTAGGTTTCTAAGTTTTTCTATTACGGTAATTTCTTCATTTATAAGTTGATCTAAATCCTCGTTAAATTCTCCTTGTTCATAGGCTTCTTCAATAAGTAATTTTTCCCAGCTAATTAGTTCAAATAAGTAATAAAATTTTTCATGATTAACGGCTGTTTTTTTTGAACGTTTTAGTATTTTAAATCCTTCTTTATACAAAGCTTTTTTGTATAGGATTTCAATATTTTTAAGTTCTTGTTTTAAAATTGAGCTGATAGAATTATCAGAATGATACCCTCTAAGGCTTTTAAGAATTAATTTATATAGATGGTTTTTTTCTGATGGAAGGTGATTAATGAATTTTTCATTTTTAAAGAGTTCTTTTATTTCTTGTTCATCATATTCTTTTTGTTTTTCAATGGCGTCAAAAAGTTTAAGGTAGTTTTTTTCTCCATCCTGAAGAGATGATGAAAGTTTGAAAAATCGTTTTTCCGACTTACTTAAAGATTGAATAAGATTAAATAGCTCGGTAGAGGGTTTCATAAGTAGTAGCTCATTTAGGATTACTACAAATATAGTTGATTTAATCAACTTAGGATTCCAACAATAAAATTTTGGGTTTTTATCCTATTGAAAAAAATTTTTCAAGCTTTTCTTGAACAATTCCTTCCGATAAATTCACATCAATTTTCCCTTTTCCAATTCGCTCTAGGAGGGTAAAGTTGATTTCTTTGAAAGAATTTTTTTTGTCTTTTTTCATGAATTCTAAAAGAAAAGGTATATCGCTTTTATCAATAGAAATGGGCTGGTAAATTTTATAAATTGACGATTTAATAATTTTAAAACAAGCTCTACTTAATAGCTTAATTTCTGAGGCAATAAAACTTTCCATTACTATCCCATTGGCAACAGCGAAACCATGTAGCGTAGGTGTTTTTTTCTCTAATAGAAGAGACTCTAAAGAATGCCCAATGGTATGCCCAAGGTTTAGTAATTTCCTTTCTTTTTTTTCATATGGATCTATTGATACAATATGGCTTTTAATTTTAATAGAATCTGTGATTATTTCCGAAATAGGGAGCTGGTTAATAGGTTTAGAAGTACACAATTGCCAATATTTTGCATTAAAAACAAGTCCGTGTTTCAACGCTTCAGCAAAACCACTTAAAAGCTCTTTTTTTGGCAATGAATTTAATAAATGTGGATCACAAATAGCAAGCTTAGGGTCACTAAAGGTGCCGATTTGGTTCTTATAATGATGGTAGTTTATTCCGGTTTTACCTCCTATAGATGCATCAATCATTCCTAGTAATGAAGTGGGAATATTCAAATAAGAGATTCCTCTTTTGTAAACTGATGCAACAAAACCACCTAGATCAGTAATCATTCCACCACCAACATTTACAATTAGATCAGATCTTGTTGCATTGTTTTGAAGAAGGAAGTCCCAAATTTTTTGAGATACAATTAGCGTCTTGTTTTCTTCTCCTAAACCTACTTTAAAAATAGGTGCTTCAGAAAGTTCGTTTATGTTGGATTGTAAATACTTAACACATTGAAGTGAGTTTTGATCACATATAATGAAGATTTTTTTGTTTTTTGCTAAGGCAGAAATTTTTGAAGAATACTCCGCTATACCTTCAACCCTTATGTAAGGTAAAATTTGGTTGGCCATTAGTTGTTTTTAATTGCATTAATGGCATTTTTACTAAAATCTGAGAGTATAAGCTCACCACTTATTTTCGCTCTTTTGTCTAATAGATAGTCCCAATCTTCAGTTCCTTCCCATAAAACCTTTTTTAAATTGGTCATTGCTTCAACACTAGATTGAGCCAGCTTAAGTGCTAAAGTATTGATGTGTTCATCCATTTGTTGAGTAGATTCAAATACCTCTGCATATAACCCTTTTTCTTTTGCCCACTCAGGTGAAAACCATTTTGTAGCATTAATTGCCATTGTTGACATTGCGGAAAGTCCTGTTTTTCTTTGTACGGCTGGTCCTACTACAAATGGGCCAATTCCTAGAGCCAGTTCACTTAGCTTTACTGAAGCATATTTGGTAGCAAAACAATAATCTACAGCGCTTGCCATTCCGACTCCTCCTCCAACTGCTTTGCCTTGAACTCTTCCAATAATTAGTTTAGGGCATTTTCTTGCAGCATTAATAACATTGGCAAAACCTGAAAAGAATGTTTTTCCAGTTGCCATATCAGCTATTGAACTTAATTCCTCAAAGCTAGCTCCAGCACAAAATGTTCTATCTCCTTTAGATTTCAAAACAATGACTTTAACTGAGTCATTTTCTCCTGCTTCAGTAATAGTTTTGGAAAGTTTAGCCAATACTTTTCCAGGTAAGGAATTGCTCATTGGATGGAAAAATTCAATGGTGGCTATACCGCTATTGTCTATGGATAATTCAACATCACCTTGTGTTATTGCGCTCATAAGTATAATATTTCTTCGAAATTAAAAATTAGAGAGTTAATTGTCTAATAAATTTCCATTCAAATTGTTTAATGACTACTAAAGGTTTGTTTGTCAGGCATCTTTTAGAAGAAAAAAAGAGTCTTTATTAATGAAATACTTTTAAAATTAGGAACTATTTAACGATATTAGCGTAAATGGTTATCCTGTCAATAAAAAAAAGTTGATAAACAAGATATTAATACTGCTGTTAATTCATCTATTTGGAATTACATCCGTATGGTCAATTAACAAAGATTCTTTAGCTAAGGATTTAGATCCCGATCCCTTGGAATTTGTTTTTAAGCCACAACTAAGCATTGGAATAGGAATGATGACCTTTTATGGTGATATTGGGTCCAATCATAATGGTTATCACCCAACTGTTTCTAAATTGGGTTATGATTTGCGCTTGATTAATCCTCTTACCGATTATTTGGACTTAGGCTTCTATGTTCTTTTTGGTCAAGTGAGCTCAAATGAACGTACTGTAAATAGAAATCTTAATTTTAATTCTAATATTACCACTGGTGGATTAACGTTAAATTATAATTTCAAACATCTACTTCGAAAAGATCGCGTTATTAATCCTTATGTTCATTTAGGAATTGAGTCAATTGAATTTTTATCTAAAACTGATTTAAGAGATGCTGAAGGTAATTATTACAATTACTGGTCTGATGGTACTATTAGAGATATAGCTGAAGATGATCCAAATGCTGCCTCAGCTGTAGAAATTTACAGAGATTACTCATATGAGTCTGACATTAGAGAACAAAATCTTGATGGGTTTGGAAAATATGCTGAAAGAACTTGGGGTGTCCATATTGAAATAGGAGCAAATCTTCATACTGGAAAACGGATTAAGCTACGTGTTGGAACATCCATGCATTTCACATTTTCCGACTTAATTGATGGAGTAACACATCAAAGTGTGGATAATCGTGCTGGTGATAGCAAAAATGATAGAATTCTATATACACATTTTGCAGCCACCTATGATTTAACACTGCCAAAGAAAAAAGACAAAGCTGAACCTCAAGAATTTGATCCTATTGATATTTATCGTCAAGACACCTTAGATTCTGATGGTGATTTAGTTGTTGATTTAGCAGATTATTGCGCCAATACTCCATTGGATGCTAGACCAGTAGATGAATTCGGATGTCCAGTAGATGTAGATAAAGATGGTGTTCCAGATTACAGGGATGAACAACTAGATACTCCCGATACTGCTTTTGCTAAAGAAAATGGGATAGCCTATTCCAACGAAGATTTTCAATTGATGTACGATAGGTACTATGATTCTACCGGTTTGTTTTCCGATTGGAATGAAGAGCGTAGAGAATGGGGTTCTGATCCAAGAGATTACGAAGCTTACAAAAAATCTATTCGTGAAAAAGATACCTCCACGCAACAATTGTTTATTGTTTTAGGCTCTGATAAAATTAGAACATCTGCAAATGATTTGTACAAAGAACTTAGCAACAAAAACTTTAAGGTTATTGAAAGAGGAGATTCTGTTTTATATGTAATTGGTGGTTTTGAAACCGTTGATGATATGACCGATGAAATTGCCAATCTTGAGAACGATAGTATTGAGGTTCAGGGTGTTGTTGAGGTTAATACTGAATCGGATGGTGAATTGTCTGAAGATATAACTCCAGTCGAAAATTACCAATCAGAAGATGAAGCTGATAACGAAGAATTGGTTAATGAAGCACAACCCACATCAACTATTGTTTACAGAGTACAGGTAGGGGCGTTTTCACGAAGACTTAGCCTAAATGTGTTTAAAGATCTTCAAGATGTAGTATTTGTTAAAGGTGATGACGATTTATATAAATATTATACTGGAGCATTTAGCGATAAGTCAGCTGCTGCTATGCACAAAGTTAATACATCTACAAGTGGATATAATGGAGCATTTATTGTTGCATTTAAAGACGGAAAGAGGATTTCTCTTGCAGATGCTGGTTTTGAAGTTAATCCAGACTTTGATGATAGTATTGAAGAAGATACTGTAGCTACTGTAAATGCTGTAAACAGAGAGTTAATCAACTTTAGAGTTCAGGTAGGTGCATACATGGAGCAAATTCCTACTGATGTTTTA
Source organism: Crocinitomicaceae bacterium (assembly GCA_002716065.1). GTDB lineage: Bacteria > Bacteroidota > Bacteroidia > Flavobacteriales_D > Parvicellaceae. The sequence continues at coordinate 36,207 of PAZE01000009.1, forward strand.
GATATGTACTTAGAAATTGGTAATGTATACCCTAAAAGAGATCCTTCTTCAGGATTGACTAAATATTATATTGGTAAATTTCAAGATTATGATCAGGCAACAAATTATAAATTAGAGCTTATTGAAAAAGGAATTGAAGATTGCTTTGTTGTAGGTGAGTTTAAAGGAAATATTATAACTGCTGTTGAGGCTATTGGCTTATTAAATAATTAAGATGTTAAAAAATTATTTATTTTTTATTTGTTTGATTTTTTTTGGTTGTAGTTCTAATTCTGAAGATAATACCTCTTCGTTCATTGATGATTTACCTTCTTTTAATGACTCTATTGTTTTAGAGGACTCCATTTCTTTAGTTGATACTACTGCTGTTCAAACTCAAAGAGATAGCATTCGCAAAGATTACGAAGAAGACTTATCACTTGAAATTAAGGAAATTGAAGAGGAGAAAGAAGATCCTATAACTGAGGAATGTAAACTTCTTCTTGAAGATTATGCTGCTGCAATATCTTCATATAGTAGTATTTTAGGAAAAATAGAAGCCAATCAAGACAACATCAATCTAATTATTGCTCGAAGCGCTCAGGAAGAGGAAATGTATTCTTTTTCTAGTGATCCTTCAATGTTTAGATGTCTTCAAAACCCTGCATTTGAGAAACAAGTAGAGATTCTCAATTCTAAAAGAGATAAACTAATATCTCAGTAACTATTATTTTTATTCATTACCAGCTAGTGCTAAAGTATTTTCTACATTTGCAGGAAAATTACTCAAATGAAAATCTCTAATAATATTTTAGAAACTATTGGTAACACTCCACTTGTTAGATTAAATAGAATTGCCAAAGACGTAGAGGCAACAGTTCTAGCTAAGGTAGAGTATTTTAACCCTGGAAGTTCTGTTAAAGATCGTATGGCGGTTAAGATGGTAGAGGATGCTGAAGCTGATGGTCGTTTAAAACCAGGTGGTACAATTGTTGAGGGAACATCTGGTAACACAGGGATGGGTCTTGCCTTGGCAGCAATTGTAAAAGGGTATAAATTAATTTGTGTTTCTACAGATAAGCAATCTAAAGAAAAGTTTGATATTCTTCGTGCTGTTGGAGCTGAGGTTATTGTTTGTCCAACAGATGTTGCTCCTGAAGATCCAAGATCATATTATTCAACTTCTAAAAGAATAGCAGAAGAAACTCCTAATTCCTGGTATGTGAATCAATACGATAATCCTTCTAATTCACTTGCGCATTATGAGCAGACTGGTCCTGAAATATGGGAGCAAACTAATGGTAAGATTACACATTTTGTAGTTGGAGTAGGAACAGGAGGTACCATTTCGGGTGTTGGAAAATATTTAAAAGAAAAAAATCCATCTATTAAAATATGGGGTATTGATACATATGGTTCTGTTTTTAAAAAATATCATGAAACAGGGATTTTTGATGAAAACGAGATCTACTCATACATTACTGAAGGTATTGGAGAGGATATTCTCCCAGAAAATGTAGATTTTGACATTATTGATGGTTTTGAAAAAGTTACCGATAAAGACGCTGCTGTATATACAAGAAAAATGGCGCGTGAAGAGGGTATTTTCGCTGGTAATTCATGTGGCGCTGCAATTAAGGGTTTAATTCAGTTGAAAAAGCACTTTAAAAAAGATGATGTTGTAGTGGTGTTACTTCATGATTCAGGCAGTAGGTATGTAGGAAAAATGTATAACGATGAATGGATGAGAGAAAGAGGGTTCTTAAATGAGGATGTTAAATTGGCTAAAGATTTAATTCGTTCTCATATGGATAAAAAATTGGTATTTGTATCATCCTCTGATTCGCTTTCTCACGCTGTTAATTTAATGAAGCAATACGACATATCTCAGATCCCTGTAAAAGAAAACGGATCTTTTGTTGGTTCACTATCCGATCACCAGATTTATAAGAGAATTTTAGAAAATCCTGCGATAAAAGAACAATCTGTAGATTCGATAATGGAAGATCCTTTTCCAGAAGTTAATGGCGATGTTTCCATTACTAAGGTGTCTAAATTATTCAATAAAAATATAAGGGCAGTTATTGTAAATTATGATAATGAAAATAGTCATATTATAACTCTTCAAGATGTTATAGATACGATAAAGTAATTTTATTGCTCATAAAAAAAGGGCTCATTGAGCCCTTTTTTTTGTGCAATACATTACAATTTTTTTTAGTTGAGATTAGGGAATATAGTTAATGAGAAACTATAAATTGTAAAACTTTACATTCATCATTTATTTGACATTTAATAAAGTATGTTCCGTTTTCTAAGAATTGAGTATTGATATCTATTAGATGATTTCCTGGATTTAGGTTTATTTTTTCTTGTCCTTTTACTTTTTGTCCGAGAATATCATAAATTTCATAAGAAATATTGGCAGATCTTTCAATGATAAATTCTAAAGTTCCTAAATTGTTAATTGGATTAGGAAATATTTTTAAATTGTTGTTAAAGATAGATTCGTTTATAGATGAAAGGTTCTCACCTACTGAAATATCATCTATATATAAGTTGTTGCCATCATCTGAAGTTGCTTTAAATTTAAGCATTACACTTGATTGACCATCAAAAGCACTCAGGTCTAAGTATGTAGTATTCCATTGGTCAACTTGAGGATAATAGTAACCACCACTGTAAGGACTTGTGGTAGAAAGAGTAGATCCAGATTGATTAAATAATGATGTCCAAGATGAACCGCAATCTGTAGAAACTAAAATTTCAAGTTTATCATTAGTTCCAGAATTTAATTGTGCGTATGCATGTGAAAATGTTACTTCACTATTGGTGCTGTTACTAAGATCTAGGTTTTCAAAAACTATAGATGCTTCATCTCCTACGTCCCATCCATTGTAGAATCTAAATCTATATGATTTAGCGCTATTTCCATAAGCACCGAGATTCCAATTAACAGAACTACTAACAGTTTGGTCAACAACATAAGTATTTACGCCTAAAGGGTTTTCAACTATTGCATTACTTAAATTTGTTGATCCTGTTGAGTAGGTTTCAAACCCTTCAGAGTGAGTAGAGGCAAAAGCAGTAGATGACATAGTGTTGAATTCACCTGAGCTTGCAAAATTATTTCCAAAAATACTGTCTACAAAAGATGAAGAGTTATTTAGATTAACATCGTATATGATATTATTTGCTCCGTAAGGAAGTGCTGTTGTGGGAAAAGAATATGTAACACTTGCCGAAGGTGCTAGAGCAGAGTAGATAGTTTGAGATACTGGAGCATTCGAATTCAATGTATAACTCACGTCAAATGTATCAACAGCAATATTGCTGTTGTTTGTTACTGTAATTTCAGGTGTAATGCTATCTGTACAATAATTTGAAGGTAGCGTCATATTTGTATTAGCCTCAAGGTCAGTTAAACTAACACCTGGAGGTAAAATAAATGACATGCTTGATTTATTTCCTGAAATTATTTCTTGTTGATCGTCAGCGACAAATACAACTACTTCCATATTGAATAAATCATATGCTACTCCATTTAAGTCACTTGGAATACTATAGGTATAAGTGTTTGAGTATAGTGATCCTTGTGAGGTGTTTGTGATGTCATCTCCCCATTGACCAGTAAGAGAATGTCTTAGCATATGCTGATGATTATAGTTTCCATTAGGAAGAATTGCAGAAGGGTTGAAAACTACTCCATTAGATTGAGGCCCTTCTACATTATTTTGTAGCAGAAAAACATTTATTTTATCTGTTCTATTTCCGTTTCCAGTAAAGTAGGCCTCTACATTTACGGTAAGTAATCTTGAAGAAACGTCTATGGAGGATTGAGCAGCCACATTTACATATGAACTATTAGATAATATATCATTACTTGCATTATTCCAGTTTCCTCTACTCATTGCAGTTCCTCCATTTTGATCCCATCCTTGAGAAGAGTAATCGTGTCGATTTACTGTACCAGCAGGATAGCCAGCTAGCCCTGTTTGATTTTTAATTGCCTCTCCCCACTGCGTTCTAAAGTCTGGGTCTCCTCCGCTTGGATTAGCATAAGTTCCAACATGTATGTTTATTAGTACAACATCACCTGGATTGTTATCTGCAATTCCTTGAGCTATAACATGTCCATCAGGACAGTATCCACAATAAATACCTGTGAATTCCTCTAAAACAACATTTTTGTTTTCTGGAGATGTGCTTACAAAAGATTGGGCAATTGAACTTGAACTTAAGATTATAGATAATATTATTGTAAATATTTTTTGCATAAAAATTTTTTTTGGTTAAAAATTGACTATTGCTAAAATACAAGTTTTACAATTTAATTAAAAACAATTAACCAGAATAAACTTGGATTCCTATTAAATGTTTTTAGTACAAATTGTATTTATGGTCAATGGTATTATTATTTTAATCTGCTTTAAATGTGTATCTTGTCAGGTATGAAATTAATCATAGATATAGATGTTTTAAATCCTGAAGAAGTGATGAGGTCACACAGAGGGGAAATAGTTGGTCTAATGGCAGGAATAGTTATGTCACACGAAAAAAAGAAATACAAAGTAGAAAAAGCCATTTGTGAAGAAATGATAAATATTTTAAAAGTAGAGCTTCCTAAGGCTTTAAAAGAAGAGCTTATAGATGCAAATGCTAGCTTTTCTATTGAAGATAATCAGGTTGATTAAGCCTTACTTTTCCCAAGGCTTAAAATTTATCTTCTGATTAGGTCTGTTTTTCTCAATTTTTCTAAGGGGTTTGCATTCTATTAAGGAAGCTTTACATTGTTTGGGTAGTTGTTGATACAGTTTAGTTCCTTCAGTTTTCCAATGAATCATTTTGTCTGTAACATCTTTAATCTCTTTTGCAGGGTTTCCAGCAATTACTTTTCTGTTAGATGTAATGGTTTTTGAGCGCACAAAAGAAAGAGCTCCAACAATACATTCTTTTCCAATTTGAGCATTGTCCATTACAACTGCATTCATTCCGATAAGTGAATTTTCACCAATAATGGCACCATGTACAATAGAACCATGACCTAGGTGAGCTCCTTTTTTAAGTATTGTAGTGGTCCCTGGAAACATGTGAACAACACAGTTTTCTTGAACATTACAGCCGTCTTCTATAATTACTTTACCCCAATCTCCCCTTATTACTGCACCAGGGCCAACATAAACATTTTTCCCAATAATTACATTTCCGGTGACATTTGCTTGAGGATGAATAAATGAAGATTCATCAATTACAGGCTTAAATCCATCAAATTCATAAATCATAAGCTATGCTTTTTCAATTATTGTTGCATATCCTTGTCCCACCCCAATACACATGGTTATTAGAGCATATTTTTTGTTTTGTTGATGAAGCTCAATAGCCGCAGAGTTTAGTATTCTAGCTCCTGTCATTCCTAGTGGGTGACCTATTGCAATTGCACCTCCATTAGGATTTACTCTACTGTCGTTGTCATCAATTCCTAATGCTCTTGTGCAGGCAAGTGCTTGAGCTGCAAAAGCCTCATTTAATTCAATAATATCTATATCGTTCAAAGTTAATCCTGCTCTTTTCAACGCTTTTTCAGATGCTTTTACAGGGCCAATACCCATTATTTTAGGTTTTACTCCTGCAATAGCAGACGAAACAATTCTTGCTTTTGGTGTTAGGTTATTTCTTTTAATTGCCTGTTCACTTCCAATAAGCATTGCTGCTGCACCATCATTTAACCCAGAAGAGTTTCCGGCAGTTACTGAGCCACCTTCTTTCTTAAAAGCTGCCCTAAGAGAGCTTAATTTTTCAATGGTAGTTCCTGGTTTGATGAATTCATCATCTTTAAAGATTATAGGGTCTGCTTTTCGTTGTGGGATTTCTACTTGAATAATTTCTTTTGCCAGTCGTCCAGAATTTTGAGCTTTTGAAGCTTTCATCTGTGAATTGTAAGCAAATAAATCTTGGTCCTGCCTATTTATCTTGTAAAGAGAAACTAAGTTCTCTGCAGTTTGTCCCATTCCATCAGTTCCGTATTTATCGTGCAGCTTTTTGTTTACAAAGCGCCAACCAAAACTAGTGTCAAACAATTGAGCATCTCTTCCAAAAGGTTTTGATGCTTTTGATAAAACCCAAGGACCTCTAGTCATGTTTTCTACTCCACCTGTAATATATAGATCTCCGTCTCCAAGCTTAATAGCTCTTGATGCATTTATTGCGGCTGCCATTCCGGAAGAACACAATCTATTAACTGTTTCTCCACCAATGCAGTAGGGAAGGTCAGCCAATAATAATGCCATTCTTGCAACATTTCTATTGTCTTCACCTGCTTGATTAGCACAGCCAAATATTAAATCTTCAACCTCTTCCCAATCAACAGAAGAATTTCTATTAACCAATTCTTTAATGGCTATAGCAGCCAAATCATCTGTTCTAATAGTTGATAAGGATCCACCAAAGTTTCCAATAGGTGTTCGTATTCCGTCAATTATATAGGCTTCTTTCATATAAAAATATTATCAGCTATGAAATTAATAAAAATGAGTTAAGAAATGAGATTTATTCAGCTATTGAAGCTCCCATTTTTTAGTTGATATATGTACTGTTCCTTTAAAATAAGCGACCAATTGATTTTCTATATTGGTAACATGCACATCATAGCGAGCAATTTTTTTATCTCGTTTTATTTCTTTTGCTTCAGCAATTAAATATTCGTTTTGGGTTACTTTTATTTTGTGCTCAATGGAGGTTTCAATAGAAACACATTTAAAACCATAGGAATTTGCCGCAAAAGCTAGGCAGCTGTCTGCTAAAGAATAAGAAATGCCACCATGGGCGATGTTAAATCCATTAAGCATGAATTTGTTCACAGTTAAGCCTAGTTTACATTTTCCAATAGAAATCTCGATTAAATCAACTTTAAGCCATTTACTAAAATGGTCATTTTTTAACATTGCCTCAACAATGTCCTTAGGATTAGGCGTGTTGATCATTTACTAAGGTCTCTTGGTTTTTGTTGGTTTTAGTAGTTGCACTAATGAAGTTAACAAATAAAGGATGTGGATTTATTACTGTGCTTTTGTATTCCGGATGAAATTGTACTCCAACAAACCAGGGGTGATTATTAAGTTCAATAATTTCTACTAAATTGTTGTCGGGATTAATTCCTGAAGTTGTCATTCCATTGTTGTTAAATTCATCAATAAAAGCATTGTTGAATTCAAATCGGTGACGGTGTCTTTCAGTAATGGTTTTACAATTGTAAATTTCATGGACTTTAGAGTCTTCTTTAATTTCGCAAGGGTAAGAGCCTAGTCTCATTGTCCCGCCCATGTTTTCAATTGTTTTCTGTTCTGCCATCATGTCAATAACAGCCGATGGAGTTTTTGGATTAATTTCTGTGCTATGAGCATCAGAATATCCGAGAACATTTCTTGCAAATTCAACAACAGCACATTGCATGCCTAAACATATTCCAAGAAATGGGATGTTGTTTTCTCTAACGTATTTAATAGCGATAATTTTTCCTTCAATACCTCTTTCACCAAAACCAGGAGCGACAATTACTCCAGAAAGATTGGCTAAAGTGTCAGATACATTTTTATCGTTGATGTCTTCTGAATGAATCCATTTTATAGCCACTTGAGTACGGTTTTTAGCTCCAGCATGAATAATAGATTCAACAATTGATTTATAGGAATCTTTAAGCTCAACATACTTTCCAATTAAACCAATTTCTACTTTTTGATTAGGGTTTTTGTGGTTGTTAAGGAAATTTTTCCATTTAGAAAGATCTGGCTCTTGGTCAGTTGACATCCCAAAGTGGTTTAAAACAACCTGATCAAGCTTTTCACTTTGCATTAACAAAGGCACATCATATATAGTTTCTGCATTAATTGATTCAATAACTGCTTCTTTATCAACATTACAAAACCTAGCAATTTTAACTTTAATATCTTCATTTAGCGGATGTTCTGTTCTACAAACTAGAATGTCTGGTTGAACACCGTATTCTAATAATGTTTTTACAGAATGTTGTGTTGGCTTTGTTTTAAGCTCACCAGTTGCAGAAAGATAGGGGATTAAGGTAAGATGAATAAATAAAACGTTATTTGGAAGCTCCCAATTTAATTGTCTGATGGCTTCAACAAATGGTAGTGATTCAATATCACCAACAGTTCCACCAATTTCAGTAATAACAAAATCAAAGGTTCCTTTTTTCCCTAATAGCTGTATGTGGTCTTTTATTTCATTGGTTATATGAGGAATCACTTGAACAGTTTTACCCAGGTAAGCTCCTTTTCGTTCTTTTTCAATAACCGACTGGTAAATTTTTCCGGTAGTAACGTTGTTTTCTTGAGATGTTGGAGTGTTTAAAAAACGCTCGTAATGTCCTAAATCTAAATCTGTTTCAGCTCCATCTTCTGTAACAAAACATTCGCCATGCTCATAGGGATTAAGAGTACCAGGATCAACATTAATATAGGGGTCTAGTTTTTGAATGGTAGCAGTATGTCCTCTAGCTTGAAGAAGGTTAGCAAGGGATGCGGATACAATACCTTTTCCAAGAGAAGAAGTAACCCCTCCGGTAACAAAAATATATTTAGTTGTAGTTGACATTCCCGTATTATAAGATTAATGTAATTGTTTCAATACGGGGTGTAAAGATAGGTTTATTTATGGTCAGGACAATTAAATGAAGGTTGTTTTTTTGTGAAAAACTAGTTTTAACAAGTTAAAAAGACCAATTTACACCAAGGCTGGGAAGTATAGGTAATTGATATACTTTTTCATTAGTGATTCTATCAACATAAAAGATGTTGTCTCTGCTGTATACATTGGTAACACTTGCAGTGATGTTTAATTCAGATTTTTCCGAAATGGTAATTTTTCTTTTTACTGCAAGATCTAACCTGTGGTATGCTGGAAGTCTTCCTTCGTTGATGGGGGCATAAATAATACTTAGGTTGTCGCTGTTTGTAGTGTTTGCATTAGTGCCTAACCCTTGAGAATAATCAATTAAATGATAATAACCTTGTGTTTGCGTAAAGGGTAGTCCACTTCCAAGGTTCCATCTTAAATTTACTTCCCATCCTTGATTTTTGCCAAATTTTTGAGTGGCTACAATATTTATATTGTGTCTTCTGTCAAAAACGGGTGAGTAGGTTTGTACGCCATCCCATCTAGTAACTTTTCCAAGAGAATAGACTAACCATAAATAGGTTTTTTCAATATTATATTTAAATACTGCGTCAAAACCATAGGCGTCTCCAGTTTCAATAATGAAATCTTTTTTTGCAATGTCTGGAATGTCAAAATTATCGCCATTGTCATCATATAGCTTATTTCTATTCATATTGGTTAGCTGGTTAAATCTTTTGTAATATCCTTCAACATTGATGGTGAAATTTTTTCCTAGGTCTTGCTCAACACCAAAAATAGCATGAGTAGCCTTTTGAAGTGAGTGCGTTCTTTCTACGACAGATCCATCTTCTCTTATTATATTGTCTTGAAGATTTTCAGGTCCTGAAAGAAATCCATAAAAAAGATTAACTACATCTCTATCGGAGTTGGCTGATATTAAATTTTGTGAATAGATTCCACCAGCGGCTTTAATTCTAAAGTTCTCAGATATATTGTATTTAATACCCAATCTTGGTTCAGGAGAAAAATTCTTTAGCGAGGCATAATATTGAGCTCTAAAACCAGGATTAATTACGAATAACCCTCTAATAATTTTGGCATCTATATATCCAGATAACTCAGTAGTATAGTTGTTTTGTTCAATTTCTCTTCCAACTGAGTTAAAAAAGTTAAATTCAGTTTTAAATCCGTTAACCTCAATTCCATATTTAATTTCATCGGCTTTAATAAAATACTTGAAATCAAATCCAAGGTTAAAACCATTAATTTTACTCGATCTTGGAGGCATTTGCTCTCCTGTTGATGGGTCGTTTTCTGCTAAAGAAATTTGATAATCGCTAATGTTAAACTTACCCATAATTAGTACTGGTGAGCTTGATGGAAGTACCATAAAATTTGTTCCTGCTCCCCAGGCGTCCCAGTTTAAATCGGAAACTGCTTTGTATTTTACTTGATCGTTGTAATTAAAACCAAAGAAATTAACCTTACTCCCGTTTTCTCCGTTAATAGATACTTTGCCGTATAAATCTGTAAAGTTAAATGGTAACCCAGCCGAATCAACATAGGAATATAAGAATTTTGAAGATTGCTCAAGATAGGATGTTTTTCCTGAAAAAACATATGATATGGTTGTGCCACCATCATCTGTAAGTTTCTTAAGTGGACCTTCAATCATTAGCTTAGATCCAAAAGGGCTTAGTGAGGCTTTCCCAGAAAAGTGTTTTTTGTTACCATCTTTTGAGCTAATATCCATAATTGAAGATATTCTTCCTCCATATACAGCACCAAAGCCACCTGTAAAAATATCTACACTTCGAATGATATCCGTATCAAAAACAGAGAAAAAACCAATAGAGTGGAATGGATTGTAAATGGTCATTCCATCAAGAATTACTTTATTTTGAATTGGAGAACCTCCTCTAATGTACATTTGACCACCTTGGTCACCTGTGGTGATTACTCCAGGTGCAGTTTGTAAGTATTGAGCAAAATCAGGTTCACCTCCAATTGCAACAACGTGTGCCATGTCTTTTGGCGTAGCTTTAATAACCGACATTTTAACATCTGTTTTTCTTTCCAAAGCTTCAGCACTAATTTCAAATTCGGAAAGTACTTCGGTATTTTCTTCCATGTAAAAATTCTGGGTTACAATTCTGCCTGCTTTTACAGTTACTTCAAACTCAATATTTTTGAATTCAACACTAGATATTTCTAAGGTATAGGTGCCTGGCGTTACCTTTGATATTTGGTAAAAGCCATTAATGTCAGATGATGCTCCAATTCCAGTTCCTTTTATTTTAACATTAGTTCCAAATGCAGGCTCACCATTTTCTTTTTCATAAACGGTTCCTCTAATTGTTCCTGTGTTTTGAGCGCTTATTAAGCTGGTAATCAGTAAGAAGCAAAAGCTAGAGAAAAGTAATTTTTTCATTAAATCTAAATATTAAGTAATCGAAAATACTATTTTATTTGAAAAATAAAATGAATTGCCAATAAAGCACCTATAAAATTGATGTATGGTATAAAATACCTAGTTAACGGAAAGTCTATTGATTGTTTTCTAAAATATATTTTAGCACCTTTTCCATTAGGTGAACTCTGTCTTTCCCTCTTACATTATGTGGGTGCATTGGGTAGGGGAAGAAGTCTACTTGAGTGCCTTCAGAAATAAATTTTTGTACTAATGCTAAGTTGTGTTGCATTACAACAACATCATCACTTGTTCCATGGATTAGTAGCAGTTTTCCTTTTAGATTTTGGGTATGATTTAAGACAGAAGCCTCTTTGTATCCTTCTTTGTTTTGTTCTGGTGTATCCATGTAGCGCTCTCCATACATAACCTCATACCATTTCCAATCCGTTACCGGTCCTCCAGCAACACCACAAGTGAAAATATCTGGCGCTTTTAGAAGTAATGACGATGTCATAAAGCCTCCAAAGCTCCATCCATGAACTGCTAGTCTGTTGGTGTCAACATAGGGAAGCGTTTTAAGGTAGTTAATACCAGTTAGTTGATCTTCAATTTCAACAGTTCCAAGCTGTCTATGAATGACACTTTCAAACTCAAATCCTCTATTGGAAGATCCTCTGTTGTCAAGAGTGAAAACAATGTATCCTTGCTCGGCCATCCAGTGCATCCATAGGCTTGCTCCAGCTAAGTAGCCGTTAGTAACCATTTGAGCGTGAGGTCCACCATAAACATAAACTAGTACTGGATATTTTTTGGTTTTGTCTAGTTTGGATGGTAGTATTAAACGTCCATAAAGCGATGTTCCATCACTTGCTTTTAAGGTGGTTAGTTGGGTTTTTGCTGTTTGGTAGTTAATAAGAGGATTTTTAGTTTGATGAATGGATGTTGACTTTAATTTTTTAGTGTCTATAATGTTAACAGTTGGTCCATTTTCAATGGTGGAATGGATATCTATTATGTATTTCCCATTAGGGCTTAGCTGACACCGGTGGATACCATCTTCTGAAGTGATTTTTTTGGTGATTCCACTTGTTAGGTTTGCTGAAAAACAATGGATGTTTCTTGGATCATCTCCAGTTCCAGAATAAATTATCGAGTTGGTTGTTTTGTTATACCCTAGTATAGCTGTTGTAACCCATTTGTTGTTGGTAACTTGTTTAATTAACTTGCCTTCAGTATTGTAATGATAGATGTTCATAAAGCCATCTTTTTCACTCAGCCAAAGAAACTCATTGTCTTTGTCTTCAATAAAATATAGTGGATGTTCAGGTTCTACCCATTTGCTGTTTTTTTCTTCAATAAGAACGCCTAATTTTTTACCATTATTTGCATCGTATTTAACCAATTGCATGTGGTTTTGATCTCTATTCAATTGTGCAACATAGATAAATTTAGAATTTGGACCCCAGGTAAGGTTGGTCAGGTAGTTGTCAGCATAGTCTTTTCATAAAGATAAATAAATTAAATTTTTGGTGGTGGTATTAAAAACACCAATTTGTGGTTGCTCACTTGTTTGTCCTGCCATAGGGTATTTAATAGAGTTTAATTCCCCTGGTGTGGTGTTGATGTTAAGAAGTGGATAATTAGCAACTTTTGTTTCGTCCTTTTGGTAAAAGGCAATTAAAGAGCTGTTTGGGCTCCAAAAAATTCCTTTGCTAATTCCAAATTCATAACGGTGTATAGCTTGTCCGGCTATTACTGCAGGATTTTCAAATGATGTTATAGCGATAGAATCATCTTTGCTGTTGGCATAATAAAGGTTGTTGTCAATTGTATAGGCAATTTTAGAATGATCTTTAGCAACAGATTTGTTTTGAGCAGATTTTGTTGTCGATATTTCTGAGTAGGTTTTGTTGGCTGTATTTACATTTATGTACTTGTTTTTATCAAAGAAATACAAGTTGCTCGAAGAAATTGAGCTAAAGTAGGGGATACTACTAATTTCTTTATATGCACTAATTAGGGTGTTTTTAGAAATTTTGGTTTTTGCAGTAGTTGATTTTGGTGATAGAATATATAATAAAGAGTCATTTCTGTAAGAAATCTGATTATTTTCTGTCCACTTTAGTCCAGATAGTGTTCTTGGATATAATCCATTATAATAAGATAGTACAGCATCTTCTAAGGAAAGTGCTTTTTTTTCTTTTTCCTGTTGGCTGTAAAAGAAAGAGATAAAGAAAACAAATACAATTACACAAAATTTTTTCATTATATGGACAGTTTTTTTAGTTCGTTTTTCAATTTTTCAATTTCCTTTTTTCCTTTTTCAATGTTAGAAGTAACATTTTTTAAAAGTGGGTTATCTCCCTTTGTAGAGCTAAAGAAGCCTAAATTGTTTTCATAATTGAGTACTTCTTTTGTGACAGCATTAATTCGTTTTCTAATTTTATCTTTTTCAGTTTGTAGTGTTCTTTCTGGATTATAAGAGTCTTTAATATTTATTATCTTAAATTCATCTTTGAGTTGTTGTAATTCTTGAGCGCTTCCCGAAAGTTTTTTATGAATTCCAAGAACTGCCTTTTCAAATGCTCCATTTGTTTCACTTGCTTTATTTTTTGGGCTTTTGCCAATTAAAGCGTATTCTTTTCTAAAGTTAATTAGAAGCTCTTTTGCATCAGCTTGTTTTGGATCTATGGCTTTAATCTTATCAATAATTTCCAATTTTAGGATGAGATTTTGGTTGAATTCCTCCTGTTGGGCTTTTACTTCTAAATCTTTTTTATTGAAGAAAGCATCACATTTAGACCTAAATTCACGCCAAAGTTTTTGTTCAGCATATTTGCCGGCATGACCAATGGTTTTCCATTGATTTTGGATTTTTTTAATTTCTTTAACTCCTTGATCAAACTCCATAGAGTTTACCACCTGCTCTATTTTTTCTATTAGTATTTTCTTTTTCTCAGCGTGGTTTTTATGAGCAGAATTTCGCTCATTGTAAAACTCTTTCTTTGCAGAATAAAAGTTATCGAAATGCTCTCTAAAAGTATTCCAAATTTTATCGTTTACTTTTTTTGGAACTGGCCCAATAGATTTCCATGTTTCTTGAAGCTCTTTTAGCTGGATAGATAATTTTTCCCAGGTTTTATGATCATTTGGTAAATCAGCCACCAAAAGTTTTGCTTTTTCAATAAGCAGCTTTTTCTGTTCAAGATTTTCGTTGAGTTTTTGTTTTTGCTCTTTGTAGAAATTTTTAATTCTATCGTAATGGTTGTGAACAAGTTCCCAATACTGATTTTTTAAATCTTCCCAATGTTCTTTAAAGGTAGGGCCTATTGAGTCCCAGTTAAGCTGAATTTTTTTAAGGTTTTCTTCAATAGATTTAATTTTGGTTTCAGCTTCAAGCTCTTTTAGCTCATGGATTATTTTATTTTTCAAAGAGAAATTGACTTTAAGGTCATTTTCTTTAAGCTCTTTATAGATGTTAATGTTGTAGTTAAATTCATCGTTAAGTTTGCTAAAATCAGCTTGAAGTTCATTGTGCTTGTCTCTAGAAATATTACCTACTGAAGACCATCGTTCTCTTATGCTTTTAATTCCATTAATTAAATAACCTATGTTTTCTTTGGTTTTTATTAGCTCTTCAAACTCTTTTAGTAATTGAGTTTTCTTTTTAATGTTGGATTCGATCTCCTTTTCTGCTTTTTCTTTTTGCGCTTTTCTGTTTTGATTAAACGCTTCAATAAGCTGGTTTATCTCTCTATTTAGCTCATCTTCCTTAGGGTGAATAGGTTCAACATCCTCTTTGTTGGTTTTGTCTATATTGTTGAAAGCTTCAATTTCTTTCAGGTAAAGGGCGTTAAAGACTTGAACTAGGTGTTTCGCTTCTTTAATTGCTAGTTCATTTTCTGCATTAACGAATGCTTCTAGGTTTTTTTTAATCTCTTGTTTTTCCATAATTTCTTAAAAATGCAAATCTACTATTTTACCAATGTATAGACCTTTAGTTGGTATTAATTTACATTAAAATTTTTATTAATTCATAACTTGTTGATTATTAATTAATTAGATTTAAAATTTGTTTTTTGGTCGATAAAAAAATGGTATTAATCTATAAAAAAACATTATTTATTGAAAAAAAATTATACATTAGTGCTTGTAATGTTTTAATAAATGGTTAATTATTGAAATATTTTAATAGGAACAAAACGATTTAAAGAATTATTAACAACATATATTAACCCTATCCCATAATAAAAACAATTACTAAATAGAGCTACCCCTTTTATTTTGTTTTGTTTTTTTCTTTTATAACCATCTGTAAACCAGACATCTACTTATTCTACGTTAGAAAATGCTTTTATTACATTGGGAAAGGCAACCCTTGATTTTTTTTACTGTTTACTACTTTAGTGGTGTTCAATTTTAGACATTCCTGATTTTGAGCCACTTACAGATAAAATTGCTGATGAATAATTTTTCATCATTAATAAATGTTCATTAGTCATTTTTCTTGGAGTGTTTGTTGGTAAAAACACTACTTTTTTCCTATATTTGTAGGATCCAATTATATTTTACTGTCCCTGCAACGTTTTTATCAGCCTTTTAACTGATTAATAACTTAATACTTATTTGTTATGAAAACTATTTACAATTTATTTAGCCCTAAAGGCTTATGTCTTTTTACTTTTCTTTTCTATGTTGGCATTTCAAATGCTCAATATTCTAATGCTGTAACTGCGCAGGTTACTCATCCGGAAGAGGGGTTGGTGAAGTTAGATGGAAAGCCTAATTCTGTTGAGCTAATTGAAAAAAGATCACTTTCTTCAAGAACTTTTAATAACAAAGACGGTTCAAAAACCCAGGTTTCCTACAACTATCCTGTTCATTATGAGAAGAATGGTTTGCTCCTTTCAATTGATAATACTATAAAGCCAAATAATTCCTCTTTGTATCCTCAATATGGGTTTGTTAATAGCGATAATGTATTTACCACCTATGTTCCTAATACTATAGATAATGGATTTTTGATGAAGTTATCCTCGGGAGATATTTTAAAAGATATGCAATCTCCTAAAATGTATTTCGCTTCAAACAACCAAAACATTGGTGTTGTTGGAATTAGTAACTCCTCAGTAAATGTTTCTGGTGAAATTGCTACTTATACTGAAGTATACCCTCATGTTGATTTAAGACTAATTTTTCATAATGGCGTTAGAAAAGCGGATTACATCATAAAGTCTGCAGATTTTTTAGCTAATATTCCCAATAATGTTGAATATCTAGTTTTTGAAGAATCTGTTACACTTCCCAACGGATGGGTTGCTGAGTTGTCTCAAGATAGAATTCTTTTTAAACAAAACAATCAGTATGTTGATGTTTTTTATAACAAACCGTTGATTTATCAAAAGCCAGTTTTAAATTCTAATTCTATTTTACCAATTGATAATTCTAAAAATAAAATTTCACCTAATAAAAATGAATCCAGATCACTTGCTAAATATGAAATTTCTCAATCTGGAAATCAATTAAAGTTGCTTTTGAAAGTTGATATTAATTGGTTGAAATCCCCTGAAATAAATTTTCCTGTAGTAATCGACCCGGATCTGCAAGCTGATAATCTTGGTACTTCATTCTATTTTCAAAATGCATCCAGTCAGTACGGTCAATCTTTTATTGAACTTACAACTTCTGGTGCTACGGCTGGTTCATCCATAAGTGAAGTAGGTTATCTTATTAACGATTGGTTAGCGGCAGCTAATGGTTTTAATCAAGTTGTATGGATACTTGAAATAAATAATGGTGCTTATGCAGCAAATCAATATGGTGACTGGTATATGAATACTGACCTTACCAGTTCTAGTTCTGGTGCGTATACTGATTTATATTTTGGTCAAACTGGAAGCAATGGAAATGAAATGGGTGCTATGTGGTCTTGGTTGGGGTTGAGTGATTTTAATGGACAGGATCCTAATGATACTTGGCGATTATCTTCTACTGGTAATTTGGGTGCTTACGCAGGATGGGAAGGTTCGATAAGTGTATCTTATACAGAACCTGTTATTAATGCTCCTGTGGCTGATTTTTCTGCTAATAATACTTCTGTTGTAATTGGCAACTCTCTGTTACGTTTACTGATTTATCTACTAACACACCTACAGGTTGGACTTGGGATTTTGGTGATGGTAATGCTACTTTTATGCAAAATCCTGTACATACTTACGCTGCAATGGGTACATATACCGTTTCATTGACAGCTAGTAACGCTGGTGGTAGTGATCAAGAAACTAAGGTAAATTATATTACTGTAACTAGTGGTGATTTTACTTGGACTGGTAATGCTGGTGATGGTGATTGGACAAATGGAGGTAATTGGGATGCAGGTGCAACTCCAACTTCTTCTGATAACTGCATTATACCTGCTGGTGCTCCAGCAGACATTCAAAATGGAGGATCTTGTAATGATCTTACTATTGATGCTGGTGCTGATTTTACTCATACAAGTGGTACAATCTCTGTTAGTGGTAATTTCACTGATAATGGCAGTACTGGACAAATTGACGATGTTTTAGATATTACTGGAAATGCAACTGTGCTTAGAGCCTTTGTTGTTGAAGCTAATGGAGAAGTTAGAGTTGGTGGTAATATAACTTTAAATTCAGGTGGCTATACGACTACTAACAATGGTCTTATTGATGTTGAGGGTGATTTTGATGCTTCTGGAGGTGTTATCGCTCAGGGTGCTGCTGGTGATATTCAAATTACTGGAACAATTACTAGTTTAGGTACGCTTGACGAATTGGAAGGAACTGTAACAATTGAAGGAGCAGTTGTTCCTTATGATACCTATTACAATCTTGTATTATCAACCTCCGGATTAACTGCCCATGCTGGTAATGGAACTACCAACATAAATGGCAGTCTAACAGTTAGCTCAGGATGTACATATAGAATGGGAGATGTCACGGATATAGCAGGTGCATTCACTGTAGATGGTACTGCGGCAATTGGAGCTACTACTTTAGCGGTTGATGGTGCATCAGATATTAATGGTTCCTTAACAATTTCAACTGGAACAGCAGATGTTAATGGATCTTTTGATGCTACTGGTGGGACAGTGTCTTTTACTGATGCTGGAAATTTAAATTTAGGATCTACAGTTACTTCACTGGGTACATTTACTGAGAGTACTTCTAATGTAATTTATGATCAAACTGGAGGTTTCACTCAAAATGTTGATGATGTAGATTATTATAATCTTACGCTTAATTCAACACCGGCTTATTTTACTACAGGTGGTACAATAACTGCTACTGGAGAAGTTGAGGTAGGAGGTTCAAGTACAATACTACTTGGAGGAGATTTAATTGCTGGTTCTTTAGATATTGATGGTGTGTTACAAACTGTATCAAATGATGTTACAGTAAGTGGAGTATCAGATATCGATGGTACACTTAATATTGCTGGTTCTAGTACTTACAATGCAGATGGAGATTTTGATGCAACAAATGGAACCATAGAATCAAATGCTTCTGGATCTTTAGTATTAAGCTCAACGGTAACATCTATAGGAGCATTAGATGCTGCTGAAGGAATTGTAAAATACGATGGAATTTTAGCACAAAATGTTGTTGCTCCTTCTTCTGGTGGTTATTACAACTTAACTATAGAAAACGCTTCAACTAAGACTGCTACAGGTACTATTGATGTTAATGGAGATTTAACCACTGAGGCAGAGGCTTCTTGTGTATTTGATCTAGGATCTAATAGTTTAAATCTCGCTGGAGATTTAACTGTTGGCCAAGAAGGTGGATTAGATGCTTCAGATGCTGGTTGTACGGTTACATTTGATGGAACTACTGCATTTTCTCATGCGGGGAGCCAAGGGCTTGTAAGCTCGTCCTCAACTGTTACTCAGACAATAGTTGAAGGAAATAATCTAACTCAAAGTTTGCCAATCAATCCCTATTATGATTATGGTTGGTCAACTGGTATATATTTAGCTTCTGAAATCACAGACGCAGCTGACGTTACCTCAATAAATAAATTATATGTTTGGGTCGAAGTAGCTGCTGCTGGTCCAACTAACGATGTCTCTATTTGGATGAAAAATATTGGAGCAACAGACGCCTATGATGGTACGACTGGCCCTCAAGGTTTCAGTACAACAGGCTTTACTGAAGTTTTCGATAATGGAACTCTTGATTTAACTACAGTTGGTTGGTATGAAATAGACATCACTGATTTTCCTTATACAGGTTCTGGAAATATAGAAATTTTATGGGAAAATCGTGATGGATCATATAACGGAGATGGTTCCCATCGTTTTGGATATTTAGTAACTCAAGAGGATAGAGGAAAGTATTGTCGTATGGATAACTCTTTTCCAACAGAATATGTTAATGGTGGATTGGTTTATGGGGGATATGGATCATTTGTGTGTGATATGAAATTCAACGTTACTAAAACCACTAGTGTTATAAGCTCTATCAACCCAACCTTCAATGAAGTAGAAATAGCAGGTTCAGGAGTAACATTGTCTTCTCCAATGGACATTACTGCAGATTTAACTTTTACTAGTGGTCATATAACTTCAGAATCAGATGTTGATGGAAACAATTCTCAGACTTATGCTTCTACCAATACATTAACCATCAAAGATGGAGCTAATCACTCGGGTGCTAGCGCTTCATCACATGTGGTAGGTGCAGTAAGAATTGAATCATCTGGAACATCAGAAATTGAATTTCCTACAGGAGATGGAACATACTACCGACCAGTATTTTTAACTCCATCTGCTTCAACCGCAACTACTTATACAGCTGAGTATGTAAATTCTTCTCATAGTAGCATTGCATATGATGGAAATGGATACAATAATACACCATGTGATGGCGATATAGATCATGTTGCAATGGGTTGCTGGTGGGATATTGAAAAGTCTTCTGGAGGATCAGCTGCAAAGGTTGGAATTAATTGGGATTCCAATAGCGGTGTTGATGTGCCTGATGATATTTTGCTTACGCATTGGAATTCGAGCACCTCACAATGGGACAAGATTAATGCTGCAGTTACTGCTGGAAACGGTTCTGGATCTGCCTCAGCAAGTGATGGAAGAGTTCAATCTAATATTGCTCAAACAGACTTCAGTCCGTTTAACTTAGGTTCTGGAAGTGGAAACAACTCTTTACCAGTAGATCTACTTTCTTTCCATACAGTTTGCAGCCACGACATAGTAGATGTTAACTTTAGTGTAGTATC